>CASBQF010000091.1 GCA_949127775.1 Oscillatoriales cyanobacterium PMM_0080 | reverse complement strand
GGCTCGCCCCTTTTTTTATAGAAGGAAGTTCGGCAACGGATTCGCTCCACGGATGTAATATTAATTCCGGTTGCACTCAGACATGATGGAGGAGACGGCAATTTCGTCTCCTTACCCGAAAATAATATTGTAGAGAAACGGCACTGCCCATAGGTGTCAACTTAAGCCCGAAAACCTTTGTATTTCTCGTTTATAGCCGAGGCCAGATCCCCCTAAATCCCCCTTAATAAGGGGGACTTTGATCGGACTCTTGTCCCCCCCTTATTAAGGGGGGTTAGGGGGGATCTGGACTTAATCGTCAAACAATAGTCTCTGACTGGGTTTGACCTTAAGTTGACACCTATGGGCACTGCCGTGTCCGGCTGGGGTGAAAACTGATGAATAATAATTTATCTAAAACAATCATTGTAGTAAGACTTTTTGAAATTGGTATAAGTTATAAGTGATGGCTCAGATCCAGTTTGATTTTTTTAACTAACTGTAAATCGCACCTTATGCTCTGGAATTTCTTAAATAACCTATTATTCACCGCGAACTATATTCCTCATGGCCACTGTTACCTCTGGCAGAGAGAGCTAGTCGCGCTTCATATAGTGTCCGACTCTATAATTGCCCTCGCTTACTACTCAATACCCCTATCACTAATTTATGTTGTCTTTCAACGAAAAGACTTGCCTTTTCGCAACATCTTTTGGTTATTCGCAGCCTTTATTATCTCCTGCGGTACTACTCATGTGATGGAAATTTGGACGCTTTGGTATCCTGTTTATTGGCTGTCTGGCATCTTGAAACTGATTACCGCCGCGATTTCTGCTTACACTGCTTTTGCATTAATTCCTTTAATTCCCCAAGCATTAGTTCTTACGACTCCCACTCAATTAGGGATGATTAATCAAATACTCCAAACAGAAATCGCCGAACGCCGAGAAACTGAAGCTCGCTATCAAACTTTAACTGAAGCTTCGCCGGTGGGAATATTTTATGCAGATGCTGTAGGAGACTGCTTGTATGTCAACGAGCGATGGTGTCAAATTTCGGGAATGGCCTGCGATGAAGCTTTGGGAAAAGGGTGGTTCCAAGGCATTCATGCAGACGATCGCCAGCGGGTTTTTTCCCAATGGTATAGCGCGGCTGCCGAGCAATTGCCGTTTAAATCTGAGTACCGCTTTCAAGGCATCGATCGCACTCAAATCAGTTGGGTGTTCGCTCAAGCTGTCGGTCAGATTGGAGATAATGGGGAGATTGAAAGTTTTGTTGGTACTATTACTGATATTACAGAACGCAAGCTGATAGAAGAGGAAAATCGACTGCTCAATGAAAGTCTGGAGCGTCGAGTTGCCGATCGCACTGCTCAAATCGAAATTTCTAACCAAAAATTGCAAATAGAAATCGCCGATCGCAAAAAAATTGCGATAACTTTGTTGGAATTGACGCAACTGCAAAATGCAATTCTTAACAGTGCTAACTACACAATTATTTCTACTGAAACGGACGGCACTATTAAAACATTTAATCGGGCGGCACAGCAACTGTTAGGCTATTCGCCAGAAGAAGTAGTGGGAAAATTCACGCCAGAAATAATTCACGATCGAGAAGAAATCGGTAAAAGAGCAGAAGTTATTTCTCAAGAGTTGGGAGTAAAAATAGAGCCGGGAATTGAAGTTTTTATGGCTTTGTCGTGCCGGGGAATGGCTGACGAAAATGAATGGACTTACATTCGCAAAGATGGTTCGCGGTTTCCGGTACTGCTGTCGGTGACTGCCTTATTTGATAGCAACGAAAATATTACTGGTTTTTTGGGTATTGGTCAGGATATTCGCGACCGCAAACAAGCTGAAAAAGAGCTACGCGATCTAACCAATGCCATGCAAAATGCGGTGGAAGGCATTTCGCGGCTGGACATTGAGGGACGTTACCTAAACATTAACCGAGCTTACGCTCATAAATGCGGTTACGAACCAGAAGAAATGCTCGGGTTACAATGGCCGATAACCGTTCATCCTGACGATGTTGAGATGATGATCTCAGCTTATCAGGAAATGCTAATTTCCGGCAAAGTTGAAGTTGAAGCTAGAGGCTTTCGGAAAGATGGCTCGTTTTTTTATAAGCAATTAACAATGATCAAAGCTTGCGACGAACAAGGGATATTTAACGGACATCACTGTTTTATGAAAGATATCACCGATCGCAAATTAACGGAAACAGCTTTGCTCGAAAGCGAATCTCGATACAGACAAATAGTTGAATTAGCCGAAGAAGGTATTTGGGTAATTGACAACAAGGCTCGCACGACATACGTCAACCAAGCAATGGCACGAATGCTCGGCTATACCGAATTAGAAATGTTCGGGGAGTCGATGTTTAATTTCATGGATGAACAGGCTATACATTCAGCCAAAGAGAATATGGAACGACGCCAGCAAGGAATGGCAGAAAGACACGAGTTTAGACTAAAGACTAAGGATGGTAAAGATGTTTGGACTTATATGTCTACCAGTCCACTTATGGATAAAAACGATAATCTCCTGTCTTGTTGCGCCTTGGTTTACAACATTACAGAGCGCAAAGAGGCAGAGCAGCAAATGCTGCAACTTACAGAAGATTTGAAGCGTTCTAATGAGGAATTAGAACAATTTGCCTATGTGGCTTCCCACGATTTGCAAGAACCCCTCCGAGCCGTTACCAGCTATACTCAATTGCTGGCCCAGCGCTATCAAGGAAATTTGGATGAAAAAGCAGACAAGTATATTAATTATATTGTCGATGGCGCTACCAGAATGCAACAGTTAATTAACGATTTGTTAGCTTATTCACGCCTGGGAAGGCAAGGTAAAATATTTGAACTTGCCGATTGCAACGCTGCTGTAGAGCAAAGTTTGCGCAATTTGCAAATTGCGATCGCCGAAACCCAAGCTGTCATCACCTGCGACGCGATGCCAACCGTGATGGCAGATGAATCTCAACTGGTGCAATTATTCCAAAATTTGATCGCTAACGGCATCAAATTTTGCCGCGAAGATATCCCGTTGATTCAGATCGCAGCCTGTAGACAAGAGGGTGAATGGCTGTTTTGCGTGCGTGATAACGGCATTGGCATCGATCCTGAGTATGCCGATCGCATTTTTATCATTTTTGGACGCCTGCACGGACGCCGCGAATATCCCGGTACTGGTATAGGTTTGGCAATGTGCAAGCGCATTGTTGAACGCCACGGTGGGCGCATTTGGGTGGAATCCCAGGAAGGAAAAGGAGCGACTTTTTACTTTACTATTCCTATCCTATAATTAGTACCTAAAGCCTCAAAGTTCAATATTTTTCCTATAATCAAAAGGATACGTCGGTTATGAGCGATCGAAGCACTGTCAAACCCATCGAGATTCTGCTGATTGAGGATTCGCCCAGCGATGCCGATTTGGCAATAGAAGCACTCAGTCAGGGTAAAATATTGAATAACTT
>CASBQF010000090.1 GCA_949127775.1 Oscillatoriales cyanobacterium PMM_0080 | reverse complement strand
CCATCCACCTCTAGGTCATAAGTCATTTGTTCGCCAACATATTCAACACTCTTGACTTTTACGGGATGAGAACGCAATTTTCTCCCTTTTGGCTTTGGCTTGACTTGCCAATTTTGAGGTTCTAATATTGGAGAATAAGCTTTAGCAAATTCAAGCTCTAAGTTGCTTTTATGAATATATTTGTGACATTCTTTTTCTTGGATAGTTAATCCTTTTGCGAGTTGGGATTCTAGCCATGATTTGTCTGTGTAAAGCCTATCATCTGTCACGGCTAAACCATTGCACATCACATAGGAGTTTTTGGCTATGCTAACGACATTGCCATCTGCGTTGGTTATCAATCCAACCGCATCTTTCATTGTTTTCCAACCGTTTGCGGTGAATAAACGGTGATTGGTGGTACACTCTAAAGTCTTGCCGTCCTCCAATGTAACTTTATAAACGGGTTGAATACCGCTACACATTACATCTTTGATATGACCCACTTGAAACAAGCCAGTTTGTTCATTTAAAACTCGTAAGCGCATTTTACGGATTCTTTGCTTGCAGTCACGACGATATTCCCCTGGTGATTCACCATTTCGACCTCGAATAGACTGAGAACGAATCGCTTTTTCGCCATTACTCCAAAGGTCATACAGTTCTCCAATTGTTTTGCTCAAATTTTGCTTGCCAGCACTTCCTTCGCAATCAACAAAAGTGATTATGGTATCAGCAGCAAGACATTGCACATCAAATGAGACTCCTACACGATGTGTCCTGGCTTGCTGCATGACACTGTGGGGAAAGTAGCCGCAATTAAAGATAATCTGGGGATGTTCTAAGGGCCCGTAATGCCCCCGATCGCCTGCGAGGAGCCTTTTGACGATAATTTCGCCACATTCTGCGTCTGAAGGCCAGGAATCGCGATCGTCAAATACGAAATTTTCAGTATAGTCTTGATGGAGTGCAGCGTAGATTACTTGCTGGGGATTTGGTGTTTGAGAAATAACTTCTACTCGAAATCTATCCATATATATTTTTGTTTTTGAAGGTTGCTATAGTTGAAAATTTGAACACTTTAGATTATTTCATATAATGACCTGTTTGGCAAGTATTTTACGCGAATAACTCGTGTGATCTTAGGATTCATTAGATAAGTTGCCCAATTGTCGATCGATCGCGCTGGGAAACAAATAAAACAGCGGAATTAGGATATAGAGAACTGTGCTTAAGGTTGTATTGCTTAATGACAATAGCGAAGCAATCAAGTAAAGAATGGGATAACTAATACTCCAAAAAGAAGCTTGATAGATGAAACGGCGATCGACTTGAGGATGATGCCAGAGATATTGACGAACGACATAAAACCAAAGGACATTGTAGACAATTCCGGTCAGCGACAGCGTTAAACCATAAAACATGACAATAGGTTGGAGCTTCCCATATTCACCGAGCAAGGCGGTTGGGAAGGGAATAAAAGCAATGCACATCAGCAACACTAAGTTGATTGTCAAGACAATGCGATCGACTCGCTTCAGCAAATGAAACAAAGCATGATGGTTGAGCCACAGAACGCCAATGACTAAAAAGCTGGTGATGTAGCTAAGAATATGCGGCACGGTATGAATTAGTGTATTAATTGCGGTCGATGCAGTTGCCTCGGACAAATCTGGTACTTTAATTTCAATCACCAGTAGCGTCATGGCGATCGCAAATACCCCATCGCTAAATGCTTCAAATCGATTCAGATTCATAAATGACTTCATCGGTTATCCCTCAATTCGGCCCTTACCGTACATAAATTGCGATCGCTCTCCCAAAGCCTGTCCAGATTTACATAGTTGTATTCCTAACGCCAGTCGATCGCCGAACCATGCCTCCAGTGCCTTGGGTACATCATGATTGTAGTCAACCAAAGCATCCACAAGGGCGATCGCATCGGCCGCCGCCTTGGCGGTACTGGCAGCCGTATGGGGACGGGGAATAAAAGCAGCATCGCCAATTAGCGTAATACGATCAAATGCCATTTGCGGCACGCCAAGATCCAAAATGGCTTGTACAAATGGTTCTTGGGTTGCTGCCACTAATTTTTGAAATGGCGGCGCTAAAACGCGATCGGCATACGATCGCATCGCTTGTTCGACAATCGGATGGAGCGTTCCAGGTGCGATCGAATAATCCCGACGTTGACCGTTTTTATTAGTCAGAATGTCCGGCAATTCCGTTGTTTCGTCGTAATTGACATACCAAACCCAGTTGAAGCGGCGTTCCCCCGGAATCAACGATTCGTTCTCTCCTGGAATCAGATATTGCAGAATGTGCGAATTGGGAAACTGATAAAATACAAATCGTTCGGTCAACAGTTTCGCCGTTGCGGAATCGAGTTCCCCTTCATCCACTAAGCCGCGATAGGCAACATACCCAGCATATTGAGGCGTGTAGTCAGGCAAAAGCAAGTGCCGAATCGTTGAAGTTGGGCCATCCGCACCGACGAGCAAATCGCCTGTTTCTCGGCTGCGATCGGCAAACATCGCACTCACCTGTGTCCCGTCTTGCTCAATCTTAGTCAGGTGCTTGCCTTGATGATAATGTTCAGCCGGAAAATGCCGCCGCATCGAGGCATAAAGCAAGTTCCAGGAAGTTAAGGTTTGACGAATCGGCATTCGTTGAGCAATGCTGCCATCTCCGTTTAAGTAATATCGTTCGTGCGCCACCACGCCCAAAGGAGCTTCATATGCTACTCCTGCTCGTTGAAACGCTTCCACGACATCCGGTTGCAGGACAATCCCTCCGCCGCGACTGTCGAGGGTGTTGGGCGATCGCTCGTAAATATCCACCTGCCAGCCGATCGACCGTAACAGAGTTCCAGCAAACAATCCAGCCAATGAGCCACCAATCACAATGGCACGTTTGTCTATAGTTTTCATCCCATTTCCTCTAAATATTTATGCACAAACGTGACAGCCATTGCGCCTTCACCGACGGCTGAAGCCACCCGCTTCACAGAATTATGTCGCACATCTCCCGCAGCAAAAGAACCGGGAACACTGGTTTCCAGAAAAAACGGATCGCGATCGAGTGTCCAACAAGCCGGTGAGCGACCCTCTTGGAACAAATCTGAACCAGTCACCAGGTAGCCTGCCCGATCGCGAATGATGTTGGTATCCTTCGCCCATTCCGTGTTCGGCGCACCGCCAATGCAAACAAATAACCGTCGAGTATCGATTTTCTGAGTCGATCGATCGCGATAGTTGGTTACTTCAATCTGATGCAACGAGGTATCACCCGCCAGCCCAGTTACCTGAGCCTGAAAGATCACCTCAATGTTGCTTTGATGGGTAATGCGCTCAACAAGATACTGCGATAAGGTCGCCGCTAGCGTATCGCCGCGAATCAGCATGGTTACTTTCTCCGCATAGCGCGAAAGGTACATGGCAGCTTGACCTGCTGAGTTACCGCCACCCACAATAAAAACGTGTTCACCGCCACACAGAGGTGCTTCACTGGCACCCGCACCGTAAAACAATCCAACTTTGAGAAACTGGTCTTCATTGGGAAGATTAAGCCGTCGATACTCAATCCCCGTGGCACAGATGTTGGCGCGGGCAACCATTTTGCTGCCATCCGCCATGTCTGTGTAGATGCGATTGTCTCGAAATTCTGATTTCATCCCCTCGCGCAACAGCAGCAATTCGATGCCAAACTTTACCGCCTGTTGGCGTGCCCGTTCAGCCAAGTCAGCGCCGCTAATGCCGTCTGGAAATCCCATATAGTTTTCGATCAAAGAGCTGGTGCCCGCTTGCCCGCCCACGGCATGACGCTCGACAAGCACCGTCCGCAAGCCCTCCGATGCAGCATAAACAGCGGCACTTAAGCCAGCGGGTCCCGCTCCATAAATCGACAGGTCATACTCTGTGAATTTCGGCTGCGCCACCCATCCCAAGTGTTGAGCGATCTCTCGAATCGTGGGACAAAACAACTGGGTGCCATCGGGTAATTCCACTACTGGCAATCTCACATTGCTCAGAGAGGGGAGTTTGAGTTCTCGATCGCAATCTTCATCACTGACTAATTCAATCCAGTCAAACTCGACAACGGTACGGTTAAGAAAATCGCGAATTTCGTAGGCGGCGGCTGAATTAGGTTGACCATAGAGTTTGACTCTGCGGGGATTAGACGATGAGCCTGAATCATTTGTCATGGTGTTATCGCTGCAATTTGGATCAATCGTATTCACTTTCGGTTCAGGGAGTTGTTAATTCAAGTGCTGCATTTTGCAAGGTGGCGAGAAAGACCTCAAGCGATCGAGCGCCTGACAAAACTTCTTGACCAATGCGGATATGAGGGACACCGTGAATCCCCTGGGCGATCGCCTGACGTTTCAATTCCTGCACTTCTTGTATCCCTACATCAGACAACAAGAAAGCTTTTGCTACTTCTAGATCAATGCCCACGACCGTCGCTAGATTTGCTAAGGTTTCAACTTCAGCTATATTTTGTCCTTCCGTGAAATATGCCTTCAAAATGCGTTCTGCCATTACCGTTGCTTTGTCCTGTTTTCCGGCAAACCAGGTTAAGCGATGTGCTTTCAGCGTGTTAGGTGTAATGGTCATCAAGTCGTAGCGAAATGCGATATCGTCAGCTTCGGTTGCCTGCACCGTTTTGGCATCGAGTTCCTGCGAATATTCCCAACTGCCAAACTTATTGCTGCGGTAAGTTTGGCGATCCATCCCAGCTTCGGGCATATCTGGGTTTAGCTCGAATGGATACCAAATCTTTTGAATTTCAACAGGTGAATTCAATTGTACAATTGCCTGATTCAATCGCGTTTCTGCGACCAAACACCAGGGACAAATGAAATCCGAAGTAATGGCGAGCGTCAATGTCATCGTTTCCTCCTCGTGGTGATTTAATAACTCACAGTTCCACTCTAATTGCATTCAGAAAAAATGTTAATATATCGAATGTGCTAAACACCTTTGCGTTTTTTGCAAAAATAGAGGATGGCGATCGATGGATCAATTGTCAGCAATGCGATCGTTTGTCAAAGTCGTGGAAGCAGGAGGTTTCTCCGAAGCAGCCCGTCAGCTAAACTTGGCAGTTTCTTCAGTCACACGACAAGTGAACGCCCTGGAAGCAATGTTAAATACGCAATTGCTCAATCGCTCTACCCGTAGCATTACCTTGACCACCCAGGGGCACAAATACTACGACAAAGCAGTGCAGATTTTGCAAGATGTGGAAGCCGCAACTCTTTCTGTGATTGAGCAGGGCGATATTCCTCGCGGAATTTTGCGGGCGAGTCTGCCTGTGGCGTTTGGACGGCTTCATATTTCCCCACTCTTAAGCAAGTTTCTGGATCAGTATCCAGAAGTCAAGTTGGATCTGCGCTTGAGTGATGGGTT
>CASBQF010000089.1 GCA_949127775.1 Oscillatoriales cyanobacterium PMM_0080 | reverse complement strand
TTGAAAATCGAGAATGATATCGACATAGAGCCGATTTATTTGTTAAAAATGACCTGTCCAAGTACGAGACACATTCACGCTTTGCGAGTACCGCCATTTGTGCTAACGGCGAATGAAGCGATCGGCTGGGTAAATTGGGGAATAAATCCAGGAGATTTTGCAGTGCAAACGTGAACCTATCTACTGTAAGCTTTTCTTGATTAGTCTAATCGTTCGGATCATCGGCGTTGCTGAATTTAGGTATGATTCACCTAGGGAAGGCAATCCCTGAAATTTAGTAGGGGCAATTCATGAATTGCCCGGGCAATTCATGAATTGCTCTAAATTTTGGATGCAAATCATACTCCAAATCAGCAACGCCAAAAATCAATCAGTTGTAACAATACTTTGGTAGGATGTACTCTTCGGCAGCTAAAACCAAATAATTCAAATCGACATGAGCCAGCATCTAGACCGCATTGCGCCTCACGGCGGCATCCTGGTCAACCGTATTGCCACACTAGACCAAAGACAAGAATTTTTCGACAAAGCAGATTCCTTGCCGCGAGTTGAGCTGATTGATCGATCGATCTCTGACTTGCAAATGATCGCGATCGGCGCCCTGAGTCCCCTCAAAGGGTTCATGAACGAAGCTGATTATCGATCGGTCGTCAAAGAAATGCGCCTTTCCAACGGCATCCCTTGGTCGATTCCGATTACCCTTAGTGTCAGCGAAGCAGTTGCCGACACCCTCACAGAAGGCAGTTTAGTGCGCCTTGACTCCCCGGCGGGCGAATTTGTCGGCATTTTGGAACTGACCGAAAAATACCGCTACAGCAAAGAAGCAGAAGTCATCAACGTTTACCGCACCGATGACCTGAAACACCCGGGCGTCCAAGTCGTAGACAAAGCTGGCCCAGTTAATCTCGCAGGTGAGGTTTGGCTGCTGGAACGCGAACTGGATGTCCGGTTTCCCCAATACCAAATTGACCCAACAAAATCGAGACTGTTGTTTAAAGAAAAAGGATGGAAAACCATAGTCGGTTTTCAAACTCGAAACCCGATCCACCGGGCTCACGAATATATCCAAAAATGTGCCTTAGAAACAGTAGACGGCTTGTTTTTGCACCCGCTAGTTGGAACGACGAAAGGTGACGACATCCCTGCTGACGTGCGGATGCGCTGTTACGAAATTCTGCTAGAAAAATACTATCCAAAAGAACGGGTAATTTTGGCAATCAATCCGGCGGCGATGCGTTACGCCGGGCCCAGAGAAGCAATTTTTCACGCTTTGATCCGCAAAAACTATGGTTGCACTCACTTTATCGTAGGGCGCGATCATGCTGGAGTTGGCGATTATTACGGGACTTTCGATGCCCAACACATTTTTGATGAATTTGAGCCGGGAGAATTGGGAATTGTGCCGATGAAATTCGAGCACGCTTTTTATTGCACGCTGACCGAACAAATGGCTACAACTAAGACAAGCCCGAGCACTCCCGAACAGCGGGTGCACTTGTCGGGAACCAAAGTTCGGGAAATGTTGCGTGCTGGAAAATTGCCGCCGCCACAGTTTTCTCGACCGGAAGTCGCCGCCGAATTGGCTAAAGCTATGAATATTTTTAGTTACGAGATTTAAGTCTTTAACTTTGGTATTGACAGCATTTTGAAGAGTTTTGAAATTTGAGTTTTGAGTTTTAAATGTGAAAATTTAAACTTAAAACCAATTTTTTATGAGGCTGCATAGAATCAGATATCCCTGGGACCCCCTGGTGGGAGGGGGGGAAAAGATTCCGCTCAAAGTCCCCCGACTATCCGGGGGATTTAGGGGGATCGAGATATGTGCAACGACCCATTAAATTGGTATAAGACTCAAAACTTAAAACATCTTAAAAGTAGAGACTTATAATATAGCCTTTCTCAGAAAGATGAGGTATCCGACGTACATAGGGCATGGGGCATAGGCATACCTCATTTTTTTGAGGTGTAAAATAAGACTTACAGAAAAAGTAATTTGAAGCAATACAACGGTACAGTCTGCTTCGGTGTACTTATATACAAAGGTGATGCGTCTAGGACTGTTAAAATTCCAAAGATAAAATCCAAAGCTATTAAAAAATGGGACTGAAGCGGCGGGAATTTTTGCAGCAAGCTGGCCGGGTGATGGCGGCGATCGGCATCGGTGAGGCTTTGTGGCTGCGGTTGGGCGATCGCTACCTCCAAGCTTTGGCCCAGCCGACAGCCCGTAAATTGGCTTTGTTGATAGGCGTTGACAAATATCCAGACTCGCCCCTGCGTGGCTGCGTCACGGATGTCGAATTGCAGCGGGAATTGCTGATCTATCGGTTTGGGTTTGCGCAGTCGGACATTCTGACTTTGACTAACGCTCAAGCGACGAGGGAAAATATCGAGACGGCTTTTGTGACTCACTTGAGCGAACAAGCAAAACCCGGTGATGTGGTAGTTTTTCATTTTAGTGGCTGCGGTAGCCGAGTTAGTTCGATCGACTCTCCTGGCATAATCCAAAACAGTTTGGTGCCGGCGGATGATGTTTTGCCACTGTTAGGAAACCGGGCGGTGAACGATATTTTAGAGGAGACGCTGCTGCTGTTGGTTCGATCGCTCTCGACAGAAAATGCGATCGCCATCCTCGACACCAGCTACACCTATGCAGGTTTTCCCAAAAACGGCAACTTTCGCATTCGCTCCCGTCCTCGTCCCACAGTCGGGCAGCCAAGCATCGCAGAATTAACGTTTGTTCAAGGTTTGAAGTCGCGCCCAAATCTCCGTCAAGAAGCCGTCGTACTTGCTGCGGCCACCAATTCCCAAATCGCGGCCGAGCAAGAGTGGAACGGATTTACCGCAGGTTTGTTTACTTACGCCCTGACTCAAACTCTGTGGTGGGCAACTCCCGCTAGTAGTTTGCAAGTCAGTTTTAGTCGCGCGGCTGGTAAAGTCGAGCTGACGGGGTTATCGCAGCAACCACAAATTCGCAATCAAGTTTTAGCAGCAGCGGCGGTGGTTAATTGGGAAAATTTAATGTTGAATTCCGCTACTGCTGATGGTGCTGTGACGGCGGTGGAAGATGGTGGAAAAACTGTGCAGTTGTGGCTGGGCGGTTTGTCGCCGGAGGTTTTGGAATCGGCAGCGGGTTCTGTGTTTGCCGTGGATGACTCGTCGGAGGGCGATTCCCTAGGGGATAGCTACGCTTCACGGTTTGTGCTGCTGCGACGCACGGGTTTGTCTGCGAAGGCTCAGATTTTGGACAAGCCCGATCGAGCTTTGGGCAAATTAACAGCAGGCCTCCTGGTGAGGGAAGAAATTCGGGTATTGCCGCGCAACATCGGTTTGACAGTAGCTTTAGACTCTGGTTTGGAGCGGATCGAGCGGGTGGATGCTACTAGCGCCTTCGCGACAGTGCCGCAAGTTTCGGTTGCAGGAAGCGATCAACTGGCTGACTGTCGGTTCGGTAGAGTCCCGGAAACGACTTTAGCCGAAACAGTCTCGGCTGCGCCTGTTTTGTCTCAAACTCGCTACGGCTTGTTTTCTTTGGGTCAAATCTCGATTCCTGATACTGAGGGCGACGGAGGAGAAGCCGTCAAGGTGGCAGTGCAGCGGTTGACTCCGCAGTTGAAAGCGCTGTTAGCGGCGAAGTTGCTGCGGCTGACTGTCAATGAGGGATCTTCGCTGCGGGCGGTGCGGGCGGTGCTGGCAACTCTCGCGCCGCAAGCGCGGGCTGTAGCGCAGCGGGAACCTGTGCGAGCAGATCGCACTTACCGCTTGGAACCCCTGAGTGCCGAAACCGAGAAATCGGCAAATATCGATCTACTAAGTCTGAAAAATGGCAGCCGCATTCAGTACAGACTTTATAACGAAAGCGATCGCCCGGTTTATGCTGCGGTATTTGCGATCGACAGTGCCGGAAGGCTGTTGGCTGTGAATTCCGATGGCCTAAATGCGAATGGGGGGATGTCGCGGGCGATCGCCCCTGGGGAAAATTTGAGTGTACCGGCGGCTGGGGCTGTTGGGTTGGCGGTATCGGGGGCTTTGGGATTGACAGAAACTTTGATTATAGTTAGTGTCGCTCCGTTCGATCGAACTCTAGCTGCAATAGCCCTGGAAATGCAGCAAACAAGGGATACTTTACCGTTGGCGTTGTTGAATCCTTTAAATGTGGCGCGGGCTATGTTGGAAGATTTGCACGTGGCTAGCATTCCGGGCGTGCAGAAACTGGGGATATCGACGGATGATTTGGCTTTGGATGTGAATGTTTGGGCGACTTTAAGTTTTGTTTATCGGGTGGTTTAATTTTGGGAATGGGTAATTGGGGATGTTTTCTGCAATTATCCAAGTATAAAATCGATATTGACTTCCCAATCAGGAAATGCTAGAGGCGAAACTTGTTGACCGCGCCAAAACTTTTGGATTAAACTATAACCGTTGGGTGTTGGCTGGCGGTATACTTCTAAGCATTGTGCTTCTAAATCTACTAGCCAAACTTCTGCGATTTGCGATCGAGCGTAAATCAGAACTTTCACATCTCGATCGTAATCAACCGTACTATCAGATACCTCTATCAACAGCAACACTTCTGATGGTGTAGGATGTGCGGTTGAATAGTAATCAGCACGGGGTTGCAGCAATACTACATCAGGTTGAGGTTCGGTACGTTCGGTCAACTGAATAGGATTTTGGATAGCAATAATAGCTCTTGTTTCGGGCAGTTGAGTGGAGAGTCGGTTCAAACGGTTGACACATCCGGCGTGGCGAGTTCCAATTGCAGCCATTTGTACAAGTTCTCCTTCTATCAATTCTACCCGATCGCCCTCTGGGAAAATACCAGCTTTACCCATTAAATGATATTCTTCTACGGTGAGTAATCTTTTGATTAATTGCACTGCCATAACCACCGTGCCTCTAATTATTTCTTGAATTGTAGTCGATCGAAGAAGGAAGTTCGGCAACGGATTCTGTAACGGATGTAACGGATGGAAGTCAAGAAGGAAGAAGGCTATAAAGCAATACGGTTCACTTAACACTATTTCTGCCACGGAGATCCCCCTCGCATCCCCCGGATAGTCGGGGGACTTTGAGAGCATTCTTGTCCCCCCCTTAAGAAGGGGGGTTAGGGGGGATCTCTCTTAAGTGAACCGTATTGGGCTATAAAGCAATACAGTTTACTTAAGGCTTTTTGACGAATTTCTTAAGTCAACCATATTGCGGTAGGGGCGGCTTGGGTTCAGAATCTATGAAATAATCGACTGTATCAAGGCAAAACCCGCCCTCTTAAGTAAACCGTATTGGGCTATAAAGAGTTAGTTCAGCGTAAAGAGAGGGAAGAGGGAAGAAAAAAGAGGGAATCAGCGCTTCGATTCAGCATTCTGATTCTGTTGTTGCCGCCTTTCCACAAACTCCGCTAGAGAACTTTTACGAACTTCCATCTCCTGAAAATCCACCACAAAACTAGCTGTTTTGAGCTCAATTGCTAAGGCTTCAGTAATATCAATAATTTCTACCCAACTCGCACATTGATAATCTGAGTCTTCGTATTGTTTAATTTTATTTTCTTCCAGATCCAGTATATCTGCAAGTTCTTTTTGAGTCATTTTTGCAGCAATTCGAGCTTTAATTAAGGCTCTTGGCAGCGCTAAAATCGAATCTACTTCAATTTTGATGTCTTGAGTGCGATCGCACCCCACTAATCTTTCATATTCAGCTATTTCTGCCCTGAAAGTATCCAAATGACTTTGGATACTTTCACGCATTACTAACCACCAAGGATCGTTCTTTTTTACCTCTTCATCTTGGGCGTCATACTGGGCTAGCGTAGACTCAGATTTTTTTGCTAACTCTTTGGTATAGTCATATTGGTTTTGATTTCTAATCATGGCGACCACCTTACTAAATCTATAGCAATAATTCCTTTAGGATGTAGCTCTCTGTCTCGTTGAAATAATTCATAGGAAGTTAGATCGTAGCTACCGACTGGCTGATCTGATGGAAAAATTTCACCGCGATAAAAAGCTTTTTGTGCAGATCGATCTGCATAATTTATCAATCGAGGGGCATGAGTTTTTAGATAATTCATATCAACTTCTTCTCTATCCCAACAAGCATCAAAATCTTGAGGAGCTAGTTTGCTAGTAATAAAACTGCCATTAATATAAATTGTCCTGCATCCCGCTGCTTTGAGCTGCTCCATTGCCATTCGCAATCCATCTATCATGCGACTGCGGCGTGGTGTTGTTCCAAATCGCTCTTTGAAGTCTTCCCATTCTGCCGAATACACTCCTGGTGGCAAGTTACCATTCTCATCAAATTCTGGAATCATCGCCTCACACTTTTATACTTTAACACAATTACATTATTCGGTTTTTAGGGCAAGGAAGGCAATGTCTGCGATTGACATTGTTTTTGAGCCGAAACTCGCGAAGCCACCGCGAAGCCATCGCGAAGCACTTAGATACTGTGCTTATCATCGGAGTCCCAGGTCAAATCATACCAAATTTCGTCCCTCTCTTGGAGACTAACAAATCAAGATTTATAAACCTTTTCCACCATTTGAGCCAAACGTTTCATCGCAGTTTCAATCTCATCATTAGTTGCCGTCAAACTAATGCGCAAACACTCCTGCTTGTGCCGCCAATCTTCCCGCAAACCGGGGAAGAAAGAACTTCCCGGCACGAGAATTACCCCAACTTGCTTTAATTGCTGATAGAATTCCCAATCAGTCATCGGCAAATCTTTCAGCCACAACCAAGCAAAGATTGCTCCTTCGCCACGGTGCAAGAACCACGGCAAATCCTTCGGCATTGCGTGTTCTAAAGTAGTTTCAACCACATCAAACTTACTTTGATAATACGGCCGAATTACATTGAGACCAATGTCAGCCAGAGCTCCAGAATTAATCGCCCGCGCCGCGATCGCCTGTCCGTATCTGGGCGAATGAATGCACATATTGGTCTGAAATGATTCTAATACTTGAATGATTTTTTCATCGCCGATCGCAATTCCGATTCTTTCTCCCGGTAATCCGGCTTTCGACAAACTCATACAGTGGACAATGTTGCCGCCAAAAATCGGCGTCATCTCAGTAAAATTCAAGGCTGGGAATGGAGGCCCGTAGGCAGAATCAACGAACACAGGCACATCGAAAGCGTCAGCTAAATCGGCAATTTTTCTAACTTCGTCGTCGGTGAGGACGTTTCCCGTGGGGTTGCAGGGACGGGAAAAGATGACGCAACCGCTGGTTTCATCGATCGACAGTTGACTGAAATCCGGGCGATATTTGAACCTGTGAGCAGCTTCGTCAATATCTAGGGTTGGTTTGCAGGCAACTACCGCTTCGGGAATTAGGCTGACTCCGCCGTAACCGGTGTAGTCTGGGCTGAGCGGAAGGACGATCGATTTTAGATTTTGGATTTTGGATTTTGGATTGGAAATGTCTGTTTGTGGTGCGGTGTAGCCTCCGAAAGCGTTGGCTGCGTAGAAGTAGATCGATTGACTACCGGGAGTAATTAGGATATTGCGATCGGTCAAACTGAGTCCGTAGCGTCGATTAAAATCCTCACGCACCGCATCAATCAACGGCTGATAGCCTTGACTGGAACCGTAGCGACAAACGACTTCGCCGTATTCCGGGCTGGATAAAAGTTCCGCTGTGCAATCGCGCCACAACTGCTCGACTTGCGGCAAAATGACGGGATTTCCGGCGCTCAAATTGATGAATTCTTGCCCGTTGCCGGCTCTGAGTGTTTCTATAATATCTTTCATAATTGCCCGAACTCCTGTGAGTTGGGACATTTGAGTGCCGAATTGTGTGAGGGCAGGGTTCATGATGCGGCGAGGATGATAGAGGTTGACGGTTGATCTATGATAGCTTTTGTGCGATCGGCTTAAGACTTACGTACTCTAGAACGCTCTCCGTCATGGCAGTAGCCAGCCTCAGATAACTTTCGGGATGAGGCTCGATCGAACACCAGAAGAAGTTTTGAGCGGATATTGTACTTTATCCTTGAATGGGCCAGGTATTATGGAGAAGTTCAAGGAGTAGTGATCGGGAGCGATCGTATGCAAGCCATCCTTTTAAGCCGTGAAGAGGTAGCGCGACGTGCAAAGCAACTGTACGAAAGCGAAATTCGTTCAAAAATTGAGACAGAGGAAAATATTGGCAAAATGGTCATCATCGACATTGAGACAGGTGACTATGAAGTTGATAAAACGGGACTTCAAGCATCACGCAACCTCAGTAAGAAGCACCTAAATGCCCGATTGTTTGGTATTCGCATTGGCTACAATGTTGCGGTTTCCCTTGGTGGTGTCATGGAGCGTGTCCACAAGTGATTTCTGGGATTGTGACGGATAGACACGCAACTGTCGCGCTGACATTCTTGCTGTCAAACAACTCAAGCATCCCAATTGAGTTTGTCATAGATACAGGTTTCACTGGAGAGTTGTGTCTTCCTCTAGAAGCCGTTGCTTTGATGGGCTTAACCTTTAGACATGATACCCCTGCAAATTTGGCAGACAACAGTGAAGTCTTGCTACCAGTTTACGAGGCGATTATCCTTTGGGATAGTGAAGAGCGAGAAATTCTTGTCCTTGCAACAGGGCGAAGACCCTTAATGGGAACCGCTTTGTTAGATGAACAAGAACTTGTTATTCAGTTTACAGAGGGTGGGCTGGTGACAATTGATGAGCTGTAAAGCCTGTCTAACGCGATGCGGCGCAGGCTAACAAGTCGTTGGAGCCGACAGTTGGGATATCTCGGCGGGGTTGCAAAGATTATCTGCCACCGCTTATCGTTATCGTTCTAACAATTCAAATGCAGCGGATGGTTGCAAGTCACTGACTGGGTTGCCGAGATTATTTGCCACCGATGATTTGAGCCGTTCTGCGGCTTGCGTTATCGTGAAGGGCAGTGGTTTGGAAATTGTCTGTAGGATGGATGATGAGCTTACCACAATCAGTAAAGCAAGTTATTGTCGAACAATGGTCATTTTTAGCAGAGGCAACGTTTGAACCAACGGCGCAAGGTTCAAGCAATGCAACTTATTTTGCTGACACACCGAACAATCAGTTCGTTTTAAAACTTTATTCAGGAACAGCCAAGACTGCCCAAATTCAATACGAATATTCGCTTCTTACCTTTCTTCAACACACAGATATACCCTTTGCAGTTCCCGTTCCGATGAGCACAGCATCAGGTGAAAGGCTGATTGCAGTTGAGCTTGACGGGCAACCTCTCATCGTTGCCTTACTCCCTCGTCTAGTTGGACAACCAATGGATCGGCGCAATCTTGACCAAGTTCAATCGGCTGGGGTTTCCTTAGCAAAGCTACATCATCAGCTTGTCAAGTTTGACCCACAGGGGAAGTTAGCAAAATTGCCATTTTGGGGAGAGTTAGCGCAGATTCATCCTCAAGTGAAAGATCCCTTAGCGATTCCACAAATGCTGAGTTTGGGATTGGAAGAACAGACACGGTTTGATCACCTATTCCAACAGGTGATTGAAGCCGCACCTGATCTCTACAAAATGCTTCCCATCCAAACTATTCATGCAGACTACATTGCCCCGAATATTCTTGTTGAGCGCGATCGCGTGGTTGGGATCTTAGATTTTGAGTTTGCGACCCGTGACCTGAGACTGTTGGATTATTTGAGTAGCCTGGATCAGTTTGCGTCTTTTCCCTGGAAAGACGATCGATTCGATGATATCGTTCGGGCATTCAGCAAGGGGTATCGAGCCTGTTCTGCTCTCACGACAGCAGAAATGGAGGCAGCAATTTCGGTGTGGAAGCTACAACGTGCTAGTTCGCTGGTGTATTGGACAGGGTGGTTGATGGAGGGCAAAGGCAGTCGCCAAAAAGTGGTGGATGCAGTGTTGGAGACGCTGAGATTTGAAACGTGGCTCGAATCAAATGAGAAAGGGCTACTTGATGCTCTGGGTTGCGGTAATAACTAAAATTCTAGAGATGTTGATCGCGGCAGAACAATCCGCTTGCAGACCGACCATATCAAGGTTGTCGTTATCTTGTTGAGTATGGTGTGGTCAGTTTGGATGGATCAAGTGTTGTGGAAAGAAGAGCCAGCGAGCTAACAATTCAAATGCAGCGGATGCTTGCAAGCCACTGGCTAGGTTGCCGAGGTTATTTGCCACCGCTGATTTGAGTAGTTTCAAGCGTGTCATCTGGCATCAAAGTTAAATTAATTTGAAGTTCCCCCATTCACAAAGCCGGAAAACCCATAAACCCCTACTAGGGATTGAAACAACCGTACAACGTAAGCCCCCGGCGAGAAAATCCCAAAATCCCGATCGCGAATCCAAACCAGATTAAAATGATCGAGTTAGATTGAAATTAACTCTTAATTCCCCATGCGTATTTGGCAAGCCGATTTCTACCGCCGCCCTCTCCGAGACGAAACCGGCAAACCATTGTGGGAACTCCTCATCTGCGACTCGGCACAAACATTTCAATTTAGCGCCCTTTGTCGCCAGTCGGAAGCCAACTCCCATTGGCTAGCCGCCCAATTTCAGCAAGCACAAACCCAGAAGTTGCCCGACATAATCCAAGTATTTAGACCTCAATCTCTCAGCTTAATCCAAGCTGCGGGCAAAGTTTTGGGCGTCAAAGTAGAAGCAACTAGGCGCACATCCGCCCTCAAAACCCTGCTGCAACAACGCGCCCAAGAATATTCGAGTCTGCCTAATTATACTAATGAAGCTTATCGGTCGATCGACCTTGAGACACCACCACCCATTCCCCTACCCGAAAACCTCTGGGGCGATACCTGGCGTTTTGCATCCCTACCCGCCGGCGACATCCTAGAAGTCTTCCAAGGGCGTCCCATCCCCATCTTAGAAATGCCCGAATTGCTATTACCTCTGAACTTGGGTTTAGCCTCAACAGTACCCGTACCCGGAGTCGTAATTGACGGCGGGCGACAGTCAATGCGCCTAGCTAGATGGCTTCAGGAAGCCAAACCCTTCGCATTGAACTATATCGCCGGAGCTCCCGACGGATTGATTTTGGAAGCTGGATTAGCTGACAGATGGGTTGTCGCAACCTTTGAAGATAGCGAAGTAAAAGCCGCCGCCGAAACTTACCAACAGCGCAAACTCTTAAGTAAAGGATTACATTTCCTATTAGTGCAGCCCGATGATAGCGGCATGACTTATACAGGCTTTTGGTTGTTGAATTTTGCTCAATAAGATTTATAGCAGTTGACAGTTGACAGTTGCATAACGGGAATCAAACCATTGATACTTGACGGGTATCGGCTCTATTCATCAAGTTATTTATGTCCTCACCGATGTGGCGGTTGCTGTAAATAATCTGATTTGTGATGTCGATCGCCCAAACATAATAAAATACTGCCCGAACTTAGTTCCAGCAGATACAGACTCAAACACAAATTTTAGAATAACCTCTTCGTCTAGCAAGAGATCGTACACCAAAGTTATTCCACAACTAAAATCAATCCGTTTTGGATGCCCTGACACACTCGGTTGATGTGAGAATGATCCTTTTCGTCGAGCCCGCCGAGGACTGCTGACTTGATCAGCCGCCTGTCGAGAGGCGTAATTTGGCGGAAAGCAAAGATGCGTTGGACGATCGCCTCCACAGAGATTTTTTTTGATAAATTAGTAGAACTGACTGTCATGGTCTTAACACCCTAAAAGTAGATAGCAGAACTCTGTACTTTTATTTTTAAAGATTTCATGAAGTTAGATTGTGATTAAAATCACATTTTATGAGAATAAAATAATCTATGTTGGCTGGTTATTTTCATGAAATCTTCAATTATTTTGGGGCGAACTTAACAATGGCCCGATAGAATCACTCTTATAAAGTTCAGGCAAAGCGTAATAATGGCACAAGCAAAGATCGGAATTATCGGCGGCAGCGGTTTGTATAAAATGGCAGCCCTCAAGGATGTTGAAGAGGTGAAAATTGATACACCTTTCGGTTCGCCGTCGGATGCTGCAATTGTGGGAACATTGGATGGTACGCCCGTCGCATTTCTGGCAAGACACGGCCGCAACCACACTTTTTTGCCCTCAGAAGTCCCCTATCGGGCAAATATTTATGCCATGAAGAGTTTGGGAGTTGAGTATTTAATCTCAGCCTCGGCGGTGGGCTCGCTGAAAGCAGAGGCGAAACCTTTGGATATGGTAGTGCCAGATCAATTTATCGATCGCACCAAAAATCGAGTTTCTACCTTTTTTGGAGAAGGAATAGTCGGCCACATCACATTCGGCGATCCGGTTTGTGGCGAATTAGCAAAAGTATTGGCAAGTGCGATCGAATCCTTGAACCTCCCCGACGTTACCCTGCACCGTGGCGGCACCTACGTGTGCATGGAAGGCCCCGCATTTTCCACCAAAGCAGAATCCCACCTTTACCGCAGTTGGGGGGCGACAGTCATCGGGATGACCAATTTGCCGGAAGCAAAATTAGCCAGAGAAGCAGAGATTGCCTACGCAACTTTAGCATTAGTCACCGATTATGACTGCTGGCACGAGGATCATGAAAGCGTAACCGTAGAAATGGTAATCGCCAACTTGCACCGCAATGCCGAAAACGCTCAAAAAGTCATTCAAGAAACAGTCCGTAGACTAACTGAAAATCCCCCCGTTTCTGAGGCACATTCAGCTTTGAAATATGCAATTCTGACTCAACTGGACAAAGTTCCGACGGCAACTAAGGAGAAAATGGGCTTGCTGTTGCAGAAGTATTTGTAGGGAATTGGGCATTGGGCATCGGGTATTGGGCATTGGTAAAATAATATCGTTTCCGGTAGCATCGTCCTATTCAGATATCTGATCTCCCTCTGCGCTCTCTGCGCTCTCTGTGGTTAAATCATTCCGGTGCTACTGGAAACGATATTACGACTTGAAAGAAAGTTATTGGTGATTGGTGATTGGTTAACAATGCCCAATGGGTAAGGTGCGCAATGCGCACCCTACAAACTTGAAAGAAAGTTATTGGTGATTGGTGATTGGTTAACAATGCCCAATGCCCAATGCCCAATTAATTAATCAACTGCTTAAACGCATCATGTTCGCGAATCGTCTCCAAATCAGCTTCGGTTTTTGCCAACTCTTT
>CASBQF010000088.1 GCA_949127775.1 Oscillatoriales cyanobacterium PMM_0080 | reverse complement strand
CTCAGAATCACGGAGATACAAGCCAGTTGATCTGTGTCAAAACCCGCCCTCTCCCCATCTCAGAATCACGGAGATACAAGCCAGTTTATCTGTGTCAAAACCCGCCCTCCCCATCTAATGTTTATTTGTACCCACCTATTTATGCTAAATTTATCTTGAAATAACAGCGAGTTAAGAAAAGCATAAGTTAGTATATAAGACCGCAATCTTGTCAACCCACTAAATTTTATACATAAGGTGTATGCCAGATATCTCGAATTCTGACACAGAAAATTCCTCAAATCCCCAGTCCGGTTTGCTGCCGCCTGTTTTAAGAATTTTTGTAGCATTTCCAGATTACGATCGGGGCAATAGACTCTACGCATCGGGAAGATACGAAGCGGCGGTGATTTGCTACGGAAAAGCGGTTCAAATTAAGCCGGAGTGGACTCGGGCATGGCTGAATCTCGGCAAAGCTTACAAGCAACTGCACTCCTGGGCAGAAACGGTGGCTTGTTGCGATCGAGCGATCGCAATTAATCCAGAAGAATATTGGGCTTGGATGCTGCGCGGAAGTGCACTCTTAAACCTACAGAATTACTCAGAATCGATCGCCTGTTTCGACAAAGCAATTGAAATCGACCCAGAAAAGCACGAAGCATGGTATCAGCAGGGCAGAGTTTTAGAAGAATTGCAGGAGTGGGATAAAGCAGCAACCTGTTACCAAAAAGCCACCCAAATTCATCCTAATTTGCCCGCGATGTGGTACAGACTAGGCAACGTAAGGCTACAAGGAGAGCGCTACACCGAAGCCGTAGCGGCCTACGATCGTGCCCTCAAACTCGTTCCGACTAATTGGGAAGGTTGGCTTAACCGAGGTTTGGCTCTGATGAAAGCCGAACGCTATGCTGAAGCTGTAACTTCTTACGATCGCGCCCTGGAAATGCAACCACAAAACAGTCTCGCTTGGTTCAATCGAGGGATTGCTTCAGCAAAACTGCACAAATATGGAGAAGCCGTCACAGCTTACGATCGCGTACTGCAACTGCAACCCAACGACTGCGAAGCTTGGTTTTATAAAGGCATGGCCCTCAAACACCAGTGGCGCGACGGAGCAATTACTTGTTTCGATAGAGCAATTAAAATCAATGCTTTTTATCCAGAAGTATGGATCGGGCGCGGTCAAACAATGTCAGAATCGAGAGATTATGAAGGAGCGATCGCCGCTTTTGACAAAGCCATTCAAATTAATCCAAATTTCCCCGAAGCTTGGCTGGGTAGAGGCATCGCCCTCGCCGAATTAGAACGCTACAAAGATGCGATCATCGCTTACAACAATGCCCTACAAATTGAAGGTAATTTTCTAGAAGCTTGGAATTTGCGAGGCGAAGCTCTAGAAAAATTGGAGCAATACGAAGAAGCGATCGCCTGTTTTGATAAAGTAATCTCACTCAGTTCCGAAGCAGAAATCACATCAAAAGTAGGATTGCAACAAGGAGCCGCCCTAGAAAAATTGCAGCGTTACGAAGAAGCATTCGCAGCTTACAACCGCGTGATTAAAATCGTGCCAGGTAACTTTGAAGCCTGGTTAAAACGCGGCAACACTCTCTCAACTTTGCAACAATATGAAGAAGCTCTCATATCGTACGATCGAGCAATCAGCATCTGGCCCGACAGCTATCAAGGCTGGGTGAAACGAGGCTTGCTGCTGGGAACAATGCAGCGCTATTCCGAAGCACTCGTCGCTTTTGACCAAGTGATTCAACTCAAACCAGACAACTGGGAAGCTTGGGCACAGCGAGGCGACATTTTACAAAAATTGCACCGAACTCAAGATGCAATTAGCTCTTACGGAATCGCCCTAGAAATCAAACCCGATTATTACGAAGCTCTAGTCAGTCGAGAAGAATTGAGGCTCAAAGACGCAATCCCCGGAAAATGGTAATCAGAGAAAGCACCCTCAATGATCCCTCTTTTCTCTTGCTCTGCGCCCTCTGCGCCCTCTGTGGTAAAAAAACCTAATTCAAAAATCAAGCACACAATACCAAAAGTCTAAAACCTCAAATAAGCTCTTCCGCATTTAAACTGTATATTCAGGGCGGGTGAGATGCCCATCCCACAACACTTTGATTGTTTTTTGACATACATTTTTGACATACAGCTCAAATGCAGAACAGCCGATCGGCAATATTTTCTGCCAGAAATGGCACTGGTTTCGCTCAAAATAAAAAATTCTGAGAGTTAATTGCCTATTACGCAGGTTCATGTTATAGTAATGTGTCAAGAATTAAATTCGGTTGTGTAGTTTGTTGGTGTTTATTTACAAGCCTCTCTCCGAATCTAACTCTCTGCACCCTAATGATTCTGGAGATTTTATGTCGATTTACGTGGGTAATCTTTCTTATGAGGTCTCGTCTGATGACCTCAGCCAAGTATTTGCCGAGTACGGTACTGTGAGCCGCGTCCAAGTGCCAATGGATCGGGAAACAGGCAAAATGCGAGGTTTTGCGTTTGTCGAAATGGCAAGCGAAGCAGAAGAAGCAGCAGCTATCGCAGCTCTAGACGGTGCTGAGTGGATGGGTCGCGACTTGAAAGTCAACAAAGCGAAACCTCGCGAAGACAACAAGCGCTCCGGTGGCGGTGGCGGTGGCTGGGGCGACAAAGACCGCTCTTCACAACGCTACTAAGCTTTAAAGCTGAAAAATTTGAGTCTTGTTAGTTGATTGCAGGTGTGAATACTGCTTTTTTAGCGGGGTAGTATTGTGTTCCTACGGGAATATTGATAGTACCTACAAACCTGCAATCTCCTGTAACTGCAAAACTCCTAGCTCAGTTTTGCCTCCTCGAAAGAGGGGGCTTTATTTTTGGCTAAAAATCTCACAAGGTACCGAGGTATTTCTTGGCCTAACTCCCAGTTAAATATCCTGTTATAGTAACTGTCAAGGCGCTTGGTAATTGAGCGGAGCGTGGCCCTGGGCCCTAAATATACAATTGAAATGTGTGACAGCTTAATTGCTTTTTGCAAAAGGCTTTAAGGATTTTTCAGGTCAACTTCTACAACTATCAAATTAAAATTAATACCAATTTTAAAAAAGAATGCAACAGTATTCTTGTCCCCCCCGCAATGCAGCGGGGGGGCTAGGGGGGGTCGAAGAGTGTTGCACGATTTTAGAAAAATGGTATAAGTACAAAGAAAAGTTACAATAACGGCAAAAGTGATATCGCTCAAAAAAACCATCTTTACTAAAAATTAGCCTATAAAATTAGCCAGAACAGCAAATCTATTGATTTTGCCTGAATAAAGATGTCTAAGATATACAGCACGGCCCAATTGATTAAAATCCTCGAAGAAGAGCGCCAAGCTTGCTTGCACGGGCGGCGGCTCAACTTGACTGAAACTCCTGCTACAGGGAACCCCGTGATTGACCGTTTTCTTAAATCTGAGGGCGTGCAGAAATTCACTGCTTATCAAAATTTTAAGGCAGCCGTACACGAATACCAGCGAGAACATCAAGTTTCTGGGATTGTTTGGCGGGAAATGGCGGTTAAAGGCTACAGTCTGCGTTATCCAGGAGTCGATGACGAATTAATCGCTTTACCAGTTGATTTGATGACGCTCAAAGCAACCAAGATTTCGATGCTGGAATTTTGGCGGGAAGTAACTGTGGGGATGGATTTGTATTTGAGTATTAACACGGGCAAAGATTTTCGGCAAATTGAGCCTGTTGACGTGGAGGCGATCGTCCAGCGCACAGAATGGGTTAGTCTTTGTAGTTGGGAAAAACTAGATTTTTTAGAAATATTGTTGCAATTGGGTTGGGGAAAGCCGGAGGAGGCTTATTACAAACGGGGATGGCCAACGTCGGGAAGCGAGTATATTCATGCTGTGAAACCCGGACAGAAACCAATTTGTTAACGGTTAACGGTTAACTGTTAACGGTTAACGGTTAACTGTTAACTATTAACTGCAATTGATATTATTTCGTACCTGAAACTCTATGTTTAAGGTGCGTACTGCCAGATTTGTCTGGCGTGAATGCTCAGCTTAGTCGAGAAGCTTCAATGAAGGAAAATCGATCTTATTCGGAGTTGCTAGTGCCACAGTTCCATAAACCGAAATTCCCGACTCTTGCAATATTTTAATTGCCGATTTAACCGTAGTACCGCTAGTATAAATATCGTCAACTAACAGCACTCGATCGCGCGGACGCCGACGCTTAAAGTCTTTTCCCAAACTTAAAGCATTTTCCATTTCCGCTTGGCGCTGCTGTCGCGTCAGAGCGAATAAAGCTTGAGTATTTTTCACCCGCTCCAAACCGTGCCGCTGTAAAGGCAAACCAGTCAACTCGCAAAAACTTTCAGCCAATAGTTCCGCCTGGTTAAAACCCCGTTCCTTGACCTTTTCTTTGTGCATGGGAATCGGTACAACTGTTAGATTGTCAATAGCTAGTTCGGGAAAACTCAGCCAAGCTTGGGCCAGCCAGCCGCCGAGAGGTTTGGCTAATTGGGTATTCCCGTCATATTTCAAAGCTGCGATCGCCCTTTTGAGAGTCCCGCCGTACTCGCCCCACACAAAAACACGCTGCTCTGAATCCCAAAATCGATCGGGATTGGCTAACTGACATCGCTGAAGTTGCTTGCTACAGTACGGACAAAACTCTCCGGCGGTCGATCGCTGACAAAGAGGACAGCTAGACTTCAGAAATAGATTCAGAAAAGATTTGACGAATCCCGTCCATTGTTGCTTGTTCATCCTAAAATTGTGGTAGGTGATTAATGGGAAAAATTATCAAAATTAAATCAGTTTCCAAGCACAGGATCGCAGCGTGACAAACTTCTACTGGCTCGACAAAATTCAATATTCAGACCGAGATGCAGTCGGAGAAAAAGCATTTTATTTGAGCTGCTTGCTCCAGAAAAATCATCCGGTTGTACCGGGTTTTGTCGTGCCCGCTAAAACATTTTGGCATTTTTTAGAGTCGATCGACTGGGTAGAACCCCTATTTGCTGACTGGCCGCACTCTTCCCTCCACTTGAATGTCGATGAACCCAGACAACTGCAATCGATCGCCCGTAGCATCCGCCACCAAATCCTCCGCACTAAACTGCCAGATTCACTGCTCTTGAGCCTAGAGTCTGCTGTTTGTCAACTCAACTCAAACTCAAACATCAACTCTCAAGCCTTAATTTTTCGCCCTTCCCTGACTTCCTGGAACCCGAAAACAGCCGGAATTCTGGAATCTCACGCAGTACGTGCTGAGCCAGAAGCCATTGAAGCCGGACTCAAACTAGCTTGGGCAGAACTATTTAGAGCTCGAAGTCTATTTTACTGGCAGCGGTGCGGGCTGAAGGTGCAGCGAATCAATCCCGCAGTTTTGGTGCAGCCGATCGCCAGTGCGATCGCCGCAGGCGAGATAAAAACTAACGCAGGTGCAGCGTGGGAAATCCAAGCTACCTGCGGTTTGGGAATGTCCCTCACTAGGGGAGAAAACATCCCTGATTACTATCAAGTGCAGCCGGAAACAGGGGCGATAAAATTCCAAAAGCTCGGTTACAAAACGTTAGCATACAATCTCAAAATAGGCGACGAAGAACCAAAAGAAAAACCGCAGACTAGCAATTGGACTGCTTCGGCAATTCCCGATTCTCCATTTCTAATTCCTGATTTTGCTAATAGTTGTGTGGAAATTTTGGCGCTGGGAGAGACAGCACAAACTGAATATGTTTTAGATCAATCGCAACTGCAAAAAATCATTGAATTGACTAAAAATGTGAGGGCAGAATTTGACTCAGATTTAATTTTGAAGTGGACGATCGACCAAACAGTAAACAGCGAGGAACCACAGTTTTATTTCACTCAAGTTCGTCGGGTAAAAGGGGGAAAAGTCCCGCTGATCGAGTCCAAGTCGATCGCAAAAGCCAGAATTCCGGCGATCCTCAGAGGCTTGGCTGCCGCATCAGGAAAAGCCGAAGCAATAGCCCAGGTTATGACAAATTCCCACCCAGAAAACGCCGAATTCTTAGCCGGAGGCATTTTGGTAGCGCCCAAAATCGAGCCGAATTGGCTGCCTTGGCTGAAACTTGCTGCTGGGGTGGTTGTGGAACAAGGAGGCATGACAGGGCATGGAGCTATTTTAGCGAGAGAATTGGGGATTCCTGCCGTTGTGGGAGTTGCTGGGGCCACGAGGGCGATCGAGACAGGGGATTGGGTGTTGGTAGATGGCGATAGTGGACAAGTTTTTACCACCGCCGAACCAGATACTGCCCAACTTCGGGAACTAGAAAAAAATCCAGAAAAGTACACTACAGCAGCAGAAATGTCAATAGCTAATTACCAATTTTCAACATCAGATCGATCGTCCAATCCCGCGTCTCAACCTCGACGGGCTGAATTTGCCGAATCTGTTGCGCCAACGGCGACTCAACTGCTAGTTAATGTCAGCCAAACGAGTTCGATCGATCGCCTCAAAAATCTGCCCATAGACGGCATTGGATTACTGCGATCGGAATTAATGGCATTGGAAGCTTTGGACTGTCAAAACCCTAAAGTTTGGCTGCAAAACGGTCAGAAATCGGAATTTGTCGATCGCATGGCGAATTGCCTGAGTTTATTTGCCGCTGCCGCTGCGCCACGACCAATATTTTATCGATCTCTCGATTTACGGGAATCAGGTGCCCTGGGCAGTTTCAGTTATACCTTTGAACCGGAGTTATTTGATTGGGAGTTGTGCGTACTTCAAAAAGTCTGCGATTTAGGTCATACAAATATCAATTTAATGTTGCCTTTTATACGCTCTGTGGACGAGTTTGCCTACTGCCGCCAGCGCTTAGAAACTATTTGGAAAAATCGACCTGCTCAGTTTCAACTGTGGATCATGGCGGAAGTTCCTTCGGTGTTATTTTTATTGCCAGATTATGTAAAGGCAGGAGTTCAAGGAATTTCGATTGGCACCAATGATTTAGCCCAATTTATGTTAGGCATTGACCGCGAATCCGAACAGGTAGCAAGTGGTTTCTATGGGCGCGATCGAGCAGTGATGAGGGCGATCGAACAATTGATCCTGGGAGCCAGGGCTGCCGACATTCCTTGCTCGATCTGTGGCGACGCGACCGCATTGTATCCTGAGATAGTTGAATCCTTGGTACAGTGGGGGATTTCGTCTATTTCGGTGAATGTCGATGCTGTGGAACAGACTTGTAGGGCGATCGCCCGCGCCGAACAGCGCCTGCTCTTGCAAGCAGCTCGATCGATAATTAACAATTAAAAAGATCAGACGGCGGTTGAAACCGCGTCTACAAAAACGAGTTCCGGATGGTGTGCGGAATGAAGTAGTTTGTAGGGTGCGCAATGCGCACCGGCCTATCTTGTAACGTGCGCAATATTCACCAAAAAAGTGAACCAGTCAACCGGTGCGCCACCCAATGTCATACCTGTATCAACACGGCGCGAGTTCTCGCGCCGGACACGGCAGTGCCGTGTCCCTACAGGCATGAATTACCGAAACGGCAAACGGCGCGAGCTCTCGCGCCGGACACGGCAGTGCCGTTTCTTGCGCAATTGATCGGGGTAGGGAAACGGCATTGCCGTGTCCTCCGTTTATATCATTCCGATGAAGAGAGGATTTGATATTATCCGTTAAATCCATTACAACATCCGTTGCCGAACTTCCTTCTTCCTTCTTCCTTCAATATCCGATTTTCAAGCTAGGATAGAAATATTACTAATACTTGACCTGGAGGTACAAAAAATGAAATCAAAAATTCTTGCAACCGCAGCAATACTTGTCGCCCTCGGCTGTATGAATCCCCATCCAGCATTGTCACAACCTGCAACTGACGGCGGCGTAAAACCAGGATTTTGGCAACCTCAAGCGCAGATTGACAATACTCGCAATATCACCCTAAAACTGTTAAATGAAACAGGATTAAATCTAGAATACGGTCAATCAGGTGTTGGCTTGTCATCCTTGCCAGTCGGAGCTAGCAAAAGTGTCGTAGTTCGCATTAGCAACCGTACGGGAGACATTGCGAATATTCCGATTAATGTCGCAGGAGGAACCACAACTTTGAAATACGATTATAACGTTGACTCTCAGAACAATACTGTGACGATTCGCATCACCACATCAGATGGCCGCACTCGGCAAGATAGGTCAGTTTATATCGATGAAAAGGGACGAGTTTACTCTTTTTAAAACTGACACTCATCAACTTTTCACGCTTTTTAATTTGATTCAGAAGTCGCGGATTTGCCGGAAATCAGATCAATTCCCGTTGCATCAGAGTTAATATTACCCGAAATCAGGACACGGCAGTGCCGTTTCCCTACGATTAATCTGGCGTAGGGAAACGGCACTGCCGTGTCCTCTATATCATTCCGGCGTAGCCGGAATTGATCTCACACCGTCCGATCGGCAATATTCGCTTTTGCTTAGGATCGCAAATTAAATAACTTACAATTTTCATTCTTATTGTGGAACAGGCATCCTGCCTGTTCAAGACGGGCGGGATGCCCATCCCACAAATTTGTGGAAGTTATTTAATTTTCATTCCTTAGTCGATCGAGATTGACTGAGGCCCCGTGCTTTTAGCGTTATCTTCGGCTGGGGGTGCAGTGTAGGAAGTCGAACCAGCTTGCTCGTCGATCCAGCTTTTAACGGGATCTTCGTGAAGGTTGAGTTTAAGCAGGCCAGAAAAAAATCCGCCCGCAAAGGCGATCGGCTGTTGGAACAATTCTTTGACTACCGGGATGAGTTCGTCGAGGAACATTCAAAATTCTCCTTATGCTGTTAGGGTTATCCTTTAACTGTAACGTTAATTTTATGTGCCGTTTGCTTGGCTATCTCGGCGGGCCGATTTTACTTGATTCTCTGCTGTACAAGCCCGAACATTCCTTAATTGTGCAGAGTTACCAACCCCGCGAAATGACTTCTGGCCTGCTTAATGCTGACGGTTTTGGCATTGGTTGGTATCACTCGCACCTGGATACTGTCCCGTTTACCTATAAACACACACAGCCAATTTGGAGCGATATCAACCTTCCGAGTATTAGTCGATACGTTGAATCGGGATGCGCTCTAGCCTATGTTCGCAGTGCAACCGTGGGACAACCTGTAGATTTGAGCAACTGTCAGCCCTTTGGGAACGATCGCCTATTGTTCGTACACAACGGCTTTGTGCAGAATTTTCGGCAAACTCTTTACAGACCAATTCGCGATCGACTCAACGATACCATTTATCAGTCAATTAACGGCACTACAGATTCAGAGCATATATTCGGCTTATTTGTCAATGAATTAACAGCCGCGAATCTGACTCTAGAAACTGCTTTGCAAAACTCGCTAAAAACTTTAGCAGAGCTAGCAAACTTTCACCAAGTAGAATTTTCAGCTAATATCATTATCAGCGACGGACACCAACTCGTTGCCTCTCGCTTTGCTTCGCAAAAAGTCCCTCCCTCCCTTTATTGGCTGCGGGACGATCCAACTTTCCCAAATTCTGTCATCATTGCTTCTGAGCCTTTATTTGTCGGCAATTGGCACGAGTGTCCAGTCCAAAGCATTATCAGTACGGGAGAAGACGGTGATATCGAAATCTATCCAATCTTGTAGAGAGTCAATTTATCGTGATTTGCAGCAGTGTCGGCGTGGCACTTTCCAACTATTTGCAGACATCGATCCTGATACTTTTTGCCGCCAAGCTCATCCAGATTTTAGTCCCGTGGGCTGGCACTTAGGTCACATTGCTTATACTGAGGATTTGTGGCTGTTGCAGCGGTGTGCAGGTTGGAATCCTGTCTTTCCTGAGTATCATCAACTATTTGCTGCTGATATTTTACCGAAAAAACAACGGGTTTTTTTGCCAACTTTTCCAGAAGTTGAATTATATCTGGATGCGGTCAGAAAAAAGGTGTTAGATTATTTGGAAGTAGCGCCGATCGCACATCAAGAACGTCTCTGGCGGTTTCTGATTCAGCACGAAAGTCAGCACTGCGAAACAGTTGCTTTCGTGCTGCAAATGCAAAGGAAGGAAGAAGGTTCGGCAGCGGATTTTGTAGCGGATTTAACGGATATAGGAAAGAAGGAAAAAAGAAGATTGGCAGCGGATTTTGTAGCGGATTTAACGGATGTCACGGATATAGGAAAGAAGGCATCAGGAAGATTAATTACTGATTCCGAATTACCGATTACCAATTCCCAATTACCAATTCCCAATTACCAATTACCCATTACCGATGGGATGATTGAAATTCCGGGCGGGGAATTTTATATCGGAAGCGATGGTGTTGAGGCTTTGGATAATGAACGATCGCGCCACCTGTGTTATTTGGAAGCATACGCGATCGATCGCTATCCAGTCACTTGCAGTCAATACCGAGATTTTATGGCATCCGGTGGCTATCAGAACCCCGATTGGTGGTCTGCGGAGGGCTGGGAATGGCAAAAAGTTCATTTAGTCGATCGCCCGCTTTACTGGTCAGAAAACCCAGCTTTCAACAACCATCCAGTTTGTGGCGTTAGTTGGTACGAAGCCGAAGCTTACTGCAATTTCGCCGGCAAGCGTTTGCCATCGGAAGCCGAATGGGAAAAAGCTGCAAGTTGGGACGCCACCAATCAAACATCCCGCATCTACCCTTGGGGAGATTCACCGCCAAATGCCAGCCTGTGCAATCACAGCAATAACATTGCAAATACCTCGCCAGTGGATGGCTTTCCCAAAGGAGCAAGTGCGATCGGCTGTTGTGATATGTTGGGCAATGTTTGGGAGTGGACTGCTTCAACCTTTGACGCCTATCCGGGATTTGAAAGTTATCCTTATAAAGGATATTCTGAAGTTTATTTTGATGGAGAACACCGGGTTTTAAAAGGCGGAAGTTGGGCGACTTTCTCTCAGGTATTGCGATCGAGCTTTCGGAATTGGTACTATCCGGGCGTGCGGCAAATTATCGCTGGTTTTCGCTGCGCTATAACTACAATCACATAGGTTCGTAGTGAGGACTTTAGTCCTCTAATTTTATGCGGACTAAAGTCCTCACTACGAACCTAGTGAGGGATTTATTCCTCTAATTTTATGCGGGCTAAAGTCCTCACTACGAACCTTCAATAGTTATTTTAGGGAGAGACTATAAATTGATTTAGACGAAATCTTAGACAAGATTTATTTGCTAAATGTCAAACTTTTTTCCAAGTAAAAATATCAAGCAAAAAAAGTTTTGTTAATTATTTGATAATTTTATTTGACAATTTTTAAGTTTTAATTATAGAGGCGATCGCCCCGACGGTGAGAGATCGACATAAAAAAAATCTGGCTTGAGCGTGATATTTGGCAACGCGACTCTGTGCTATACCCATTTGTGCATCATAATTTTAGTCTATGAAATTCCCAACACCATCCGAGACAACAAACCCAGCCTCAATCGAGGAAAATCGCCTGCACTTAGAGCACCTGGTGAGCGCTGAGGCGCTGACACCCGCAGAAATGAATGCTGGCAGCGATGCAGTTAGCGGGTTGACTCAAAACCCCAAATCTCTGCCTCCCAAGTATTTCTACGACGATCGCGGCTCGAACCTGTTTGAGTTGATTTGTCAGTTGCCGGAATACTACTTAACGCGCACTGAGACGGCGATTTTGCAGGGATGCGCGCAGGCGATCGCCCATCTGACGGGCCCCTGCGAAATCGTCGAACTAGGTAGCGGTAGCTCCACAAAAACTCGGATTCTCCTCGATGCTTACAGCAAACTGGGATATCCTCTGCACTATTTGCCGATCGACATCAGCCCCACCATCCTAGAAAGCAGCGCTTGTCAACTGTTAGCAGATTATCCATCACTCCAGATTCACGGACTTGTCAGCACCTATGAACTAGCCTTAGCGAAAATTTCACCGTCACCGTTGCCAACCCGAATGATTTGCTTTCTAGGCAGTACCCTTGGCAATCTCAACGCTCAAGAATGTGACTTATTCTTCTCGCAAATAGTCGCGGCATTGCAGCCGGGAGAGTATTTTTTGCTAGGAATTGACTTGGACAAATCTCGGGAAATTTTAGAGCCAGCCTACGACGATAGTCAAGGAGTAACGGCAGCATTTAACTTGAATATGCTCAGGCATTTAAATCGGAGGTATGAAGGAAATTTTGATTTAGCACAGTTCGAGCATTGGGCTTTTTACAATCAAGATCAATGTCAAATTGAAATGCACTTGAAAAGTAAAAAAGCTCAAACAGTTCAGTTGAAATCTCTCAATTTAACGGTTGAATTTGCAGCAGGAGAAACTATCCGCAGCGAAATTTCGCGTAAGTTTAATCTGGATACTGTAGAAAAAGAACTTTCGCAGCGCGGTTTAAAGCCTGTGCAAGTTTGGACAGATCCAAATCAGTGGTTCGGCTTGATGCTTTGTCAAATGTCAGACGTTACATCAATTCTGGCTGCACCGTCAGGTGATGTTGACGGTTAATGGTTGACGGTTAACTGTTAACGGTTGACGGTTAACAGTTAACTCAAATTTACTCTTCCGAAGAGCGGATTTGATATTAATTATTAGTTTAGGACTTACGTCTTTGCACGCGCACCGGATGCACCAGACAAGAAACGGCATAGAGTTAGCTCGAAAATGCGAAGTGCTTGCTGATGTTCCACCGTAGGCCGTCGTGAAGTAGCAAAGTTAATGTTGAAGCAGTAAACTGAAAGTGGAGCGATCGATCTTTGAATTCTAGCCAAGCCGTCTGAAAATTCTCCTGAGTTAAATCCCTAAACGCCACAGTCATATGCGGCACAAATGGACGAGTGTGAGAAAGTCGATCGACAATTCCCAAATTTGTCTCAGCATAACTCATCAAATCTTGCTGCATCTCCAGCAATGGCGGTGATTTAACAACATCAACGTAAATGACGCGGGGCGCAAAAGCAGCAAAACCGGAGAGAGTAATCGGAATTGACAGTCGCTTTGCAGCAAACACCTTTAAACTTTCCTCTAATTTCGGAACATCCGCCGCTAGCCATTCAAAAGGAGGTTGTAGCGTAACGTGGGGCGGCGAATTTAATGCACCACGAGCATTGTAGTGTTCCGCAAAATACATTTTAATCTCAGTAATCTGCTGTTCAATATCGAGAGGTGGCACTAGAGCCATAAAAAATCGCTGTTTTGACTGGCTCATGAGATAACATCGCAGTTAAGAAAGGATGGTGGAAAATGGAAAGCTAGAGCTTATGCCCTTAGCCTCCAGTGTTCATCGCCCATTCCCAATCTAAAATATAAAATCTAAAATCCAAAATAAAAATGCCTTGGTTTGTCAAAATTGAACAAGGAATTGTCGAAAAGCCTGTCTTTGACCAGTACGTGCCAGCTCACAGAGCTTATGTCCGAGAGTTGATTTCTAAAGGACACCGAGCGAAAACTGGCTACTGGGGAAGGAGAGGTGGCGGTATGTTGATGTTTGAGGCGGGTTCGATGGATGAGGCTCAGGCGATCGTCGCTGAAGACCCCCTGGTAAAGAACGGTTGCGTTATTTATGAAATTTATCACTGGTGTGTGGTTGAAGAATAAATAACTGTGTTATACTCACAATTGAACTGGCCCCACGCGATTCCAACGCCCAAATTTTGTCAGGACCGGAAGGTAGCAGCAACACGGGATGCTTGTAATAGGCGTGGTCTCCGGTTCACCCAGTATTTTGAGGTATAGCTCCTATGCCTGGTTTCGGAGACATTTTACAGAAAGCAGTTTACCTTGGTGTCGGGCTAGCTTCCTACGCTGGTGAAAAAGCTGGCAGCAAGTTAACTGAATTACGCACTGAAGCTCAGAAGCTGGCAGATGAATTGGTGAAGCGGGGCGAAATGTCAACGGAAGAAGCCCGTCGCTTTGTTGATGATATGGTACAACAGGCTCAACAGCAGACTCCGGTGGAGTCAGCCCAACAGCAAAAACCGGCTGAACCTCGGCTAATCGAAATTGTTTCTGAGGAAGAAGATATTTCGCCAAAGGATGGTAAAGAAACCGGTGGTGTAGATAAGCTTCGCGAGCAGGTGCAGAATTTACAAGATGAATTGCGGCGCCTGAAACAGGATTAAGTAGCAAAAAGCTCGCACAGCCAAGCATTAAGGGAACTCAAGAAACATTCTTGAGTTCCCTTTTTGTCTATCTCCTCAGTCAGATGTGGATGAAGATCGGGCATTAGGTAATAGAATAGTCCTGGATGCACTAAGTAGGTCATTGCCAAAAAAACAATAGTATGTGGTAGGGGCGGGTTTAGCTAAGAATTTATGATATAACCCCAGACATAAAGGCAAAACCCGCCCTCTCCTCCCCTAAAAATTTATAATATAACCCCAGACATAAAGGCAAAACCCGCCCTCTCCTCCCCTAAAAATTTAT
>CASBQF010000087.1 GCA_949127775.1 Oscillatoriales cyanobacterium PMM_0080 | reverse complement strand
GGTGTTGCTGGTAACGGTGGCGCTGGCGGCTTCGGTGGCGGTGGCGGCCGCGGTGTCGTAGGCGGAATTAGCACGATCGTCGGAGCTTTCACCGCAGGTGGTGCTGGTAGCGCCACAGGTGGCGGCGGCGGCGCTGGCTTGGGCGGCGCAATTTTTGTGAATACTGGCAGTTTGACTCTGAGCAACAGCACTTTGTTCAGCAACACAGCCACGGGCGGCGCTCCGGGCGGTGCGCTTGCGACACCGGGTGCTGGGGCTGGTGGGGCGATTTTTGTCAGCAGCGGTGCCACTGCAACTCTGACTAATAACACGATTACTGCTAACGCTGCTGCTGCGACTGCTCCTGCTATTGCTAACGGCGGGGCAATTGCGACTAACGGCGGTATTGTCAATGTCAGGAATTCGATCGTTGCTGGCAATACTGGCGTTGCAAGTCCTGACGTGTTTGGGGCATTCGCTGCCACCAGTAGCAACAATTTGATCGGCAGTTTTCTTGGCAGTACGGGCTTCGCAGCGGCTAATCTATTGCCGGCGACAGTTCCTCTGACGAGTGTCATCGTCAGTCCTGCTGGATTGAACCAGGCTACAGCCGTTCCTCTCACCTATGCTTTGGCTGACAGCACTGCGACGGTAGTTAATCCAGCTATCAACGGCGGTAGCACTGCACTGGCCGTGGGGACGACTGACCCACGGGGTACTGGCTTCCCTCGGACGATCGGCGCTAATGTTGATATCGGTGCTTACGAGTACGGCCCGATCGTCACAGGCTTTAAATACAACGACCTGAACGGCGATGGTGTCAGACAGGCGGCTGAACCAGGTCTCCCGGGCTGGTTGATTTCTGTAGGCGCGAAAACCGCTACCACCGCAGCCGACGGCAGTTACACCCTCCGAGATGTAAAAACAGCTACTCCGATTACTGAAGCGCCGCCGGCTGGAACGCCTCCGACTGCTTGGGTGCAGACTGTTGGGCCGACTCCCGCTGCTACAGGTGTAATTGATGTTACGGGTGCTAACTTCGGCAATTTCCAAAAAACCTCGATCGCGGGCAAAACCTACACCGATGTCGCCGGCAACGCCGTTTTAGACCTTCCCACCGACACTGTATTAAATGGCGTTACCGTCACTCTATACAAAGACACTAACGCCAACGGCACGCTAGAAGTTGCCACAGATACGATCGTCGGCGCGGCGGTAACAACTGCGGTAGCCGGAGATTATCTGTTCCCTGATATCGGCCCCGGCAGTTACCTGATCCAAGCCACGGCCCCAGCCAACTCCAGCATCTCTTTCCCCGCTGCGGCAATTCTCGTTCCCGCCCTCAGCGGTACTCCAGTCATCGGCCAAAACTTCGGTGTTTTCCAGAACATCACAGTCAGCGGCACCAAATTCACCGACCTCACAGGCAACGGCCTCAGTCCCGACGATACGCCTCTGAACGGTACTACGATTCGGTTGTTCAAGGATACTAACAATAACAGCACATTAGATACCAGTGATGCTGAAGTCGCCAATCAAGTTACCGGAACAGCGCCTGCGACTGCTGGTAATTATAGCTTTACAGGCGTAGGTAGCGGTCGGCACTTTGTGAGAGAAGATGTGCCAGCAGGTTTCTCACAAACCGGCGGCCCAGTTTCTTATACAATCAACCCCGTTAGCAATACCCCGATTACCGGTCAAAACTTCGGAAACTTCCAGTTTGGCAAGATCAGCGGGTTCAAATATAACGATCGCAACAAAAATGCCACGCAAGAGGCCACCGAACCAGTCTTAGCAGGCTGGACAATCTACTCGGATGCCAACAACAACGGCATCAAAGACCCAACCGAAGTCAGCGCCGTCACCGATGTCGCTGGTAAGTACGAGTTCACAAACCTCGCAGCCGGCAGCTACAACATCCGCGAAGTATTGCAACCGGGCTGGATACAAACAGCGCCCGTCGCCAACGCAGCCACGCCTACGATTTCCAGCGCGTTGACGATCGCCCTTACCAGCGGACTCGACTCCCAAAACAACAACTTCGGCAACTTCTTTGAGTCGAGCACCATCAGCGGTCAAAAATTCAGCGACCTCAACCAAAACAAAATCAAGGATGCCGGAGAAGTCGGGCTGGCAAATTGGCAAATCTTCCTCGACAGCAACCCAGTGAATGGAGTCTTCGATCAGGGCGAACTGACTACCATCACCGACACCAACGGCAACTACACCCTCACCGAAGTACCCGCAGGTACTTACAAGGTGAGGGAAGTCCAACAACAAGACTCGATACCTACGACGGCGCTCCCCGCCGACGTTACCGTCAAGGCCGGAGATAAAATCACGGGCATTGACTTCGGCAACTTCTTGCCCCAACCGGGTACTATCCGAGGTTTGAAGTTCCGAGATAGCAACAATAATGCCACTCAGGATGCTGGAGAACTAGGTGTACCCAATTTCCAAATTGTGTTAACCAAAGTGGGAGCTGCTGCAACCCCTGGTACTCCTGCTCCTCTTCCTGTGACTACCACCACAGACGCAAGTGGCAACTACCTATTCGCGAATCTAACGCCGGGAACCTACCGCGTCCGCGAAATCAACCAAGCTGGGTTCACCCAACGCACCCCCGATCCGGCGGACATCGTACTCACTTCGGGTGCTATTGTCAGCGGCATCAACTTCGGGAACTCCCCGGCGCAGCCTATAACGACCCCAACACCTGCGCCAACACCGGGGCCAACGCCTGTAACGCCGACGCCCGCACCGACGCCCGCACCGACGCCCGCACCGACGCCTGTAACGACGCCGACGCCTGTACCAACGCCCGCACCGACGCCCGCACCGTTACCTTCCCCTGGGCCGACTCCAAGTCCAGAACCGACTCCGAGTCCAGATCCGACTCCGACTCCCACCCCAGAACCGACAAATCTGGTTTGCCCTGACGATTTCCCCAGAATTGAGCCTCCTCCCATTCTGCCTACAACTCCTTCGCAAAACGGTGTCATCAACGGCACTAACGGCGAGGATACCCTCGTGGGCAGTGCCAATGCTGACTCTATTTTCGGGGCTGGTGGCAGCGATTTGATCTTTGGCCAAGAGGGCGGCGATTACGTCAATGGCAATACGGGCAACGATACTGTCTATGGTGGCATCGATAACGATACTCTCTTCGGTGGCAAAGGCTTTGACTTGATCTTTGGCGATATCGCCGACGATACTATCTATGGCAATCGTGGCAACGACTCGATTTCTGGCGACCAAGGCAATGATGTATTGTACGGTGGCAAAGGCGACGATATAATTTTGGGAGCTTTTGGCGATGATGTGCTATTTGGTGACCAAGGCAATGACACTCTCTGTGGCGGCGATGGTAGTAATACCTTGCTTGGCGGCGGCGGAGATGACTTGCTCTTTGGTGGCACTGGCGATGATTTGCTGTTTGGTGGCCTCGGTAATGATACCCTCGTTGCCGGCACCAGCATCAATGGCTTTGTCTTGGCAGAAGGCGCAGGAACTGATACATTGATCAACTTCACGCCAGGACTTGATTTGATCGTGTTGGTGGAAGGTTTGGAGTTCAGTCAACTCTCACTTACCCAAACTAACGGCTCAACGGCGATCGCCAGCAACAACCAGATTCTGGCTATAGTGTCGGGCGTGCTTCCTATCGAGTTAACGCAGAGCAGTTTTATTTCACTGGTTTAGTCCGCACTCCACAGTAGGCATTGGTGTCTTAACGTCAAACGTAGTGCCGGTCTTCTGTCTGGCGATCGGGGCCAGATCCCCCCTAGCCCCCCTTCTTAAGGGGGGGACAGGATTTTTCTCAAAGTCCCCCTTCTTAAGGGGGATGCGAGGGGGATCGACGCTCGGGTAAACGAGAGATACAAATGTTTTCGGGGTTAAGTTGACACCAATGCCATGTAGGGTGCACGTTGCGCACCTCACTCTTACCTCGACAATGGAGATTAGGGGAACGAAATTTCGTTCCCCTTTTTTGGTTAAATTTGTTCGAGATATTTCAGCAAGTCAGCCATTTCTTGCGGACTCGGCTGAAACTGTGGCATTGGCGGGGTTCGCCCGCTGGTGACTTGGCGGATCAGATCGAATTCGGACTTGCGATCGGACACTCGATGCAAGTTGGGCCCGACTTGACTGTCTGCAACGGATATATGACAGCCCGCACAGTTCATTTGAAAAATGGCGGAACCCTGAAACTGGTCGCCCGTGAGGGATAGTACGCTTTTGACGTAGGGATCTGCGACTTGAAACTGATGAATTGTCATATTCGCCAACGTGATCGCAAGCAGTACCGCGATCGCAAATATGGCAATTCGCTCGATCGGGTTTTTAAGTTCATTCGTGGCAAGTTGGTGATTCAAAGGATTTCAATTTAAAAATAGTATCTACAAGAAAATTTATTTCTCATAACATAGCTTAATCCTTCCCAGCGGGGAGATCAAGCCTTAAGAAGGCTTGAAGGGCGATAAAGGCGAAAACTCATCTGTGTAAGTCCTGGTAATATTAAAGATAGATTGTTAAATCTTAACGTTAAGGAGCTCTCATGGTAGAACCACTACTTTCAGGTATTGTTCTTGGTCTAATCTTTGTTACTCTGGCGGGGCTGTTTTTTGCTGCTTACCAGCAGTACAAGCGCGGCGATCAGTTGGGTATCAACAAGTAAAAGGGCTTGTAGCCCTTCGGTGAGGCGAGGGGGAGACGGGGAGAGGAGGAGATTGGGAGAGGGGGAGATTGGGAGAGGGGGAGATGGGGAGATTGGAAAAATCTTTCTTCTTTCGTCTTCCTTCTTCCTTCTTCCTTCTTCCTTCGATCAACTGTATCGATCGAGAATAGCAGCAGTTTCCACGCCTGTCTTTTCCCAGCTAAACTGTTTTGCCCTAGCCAAACCGAGCTCCCGCAAGTGCGATCGAGCTTTGGTATCAGTTGCTAGCTCTTGCATAGCAGAGGCTATTTCCTCGACGCTGTACGGATTGACTAACGAGGCTGCGTCCCCCGCGACTTCTGGCATCGAAGATAGGTTAGAAGTGATAACAGGAGTGCCACAGGCCATTGCTTCGAGCACCGGGAGACCGAATCCTTCCCAAAGACTGGGGAATACCAGGGCGATCGCCTGGTTGATGACTTTGGGCAAATCAGCCGCCGGGAGGTAATTTAGGAATTTTACGCGATCGAACAATCCCAATTCTGCAACCTGCGCCTTCAGCAGTGGCGTATAGCGTTGATCTTCCGATCCCGTTATCCACAATTCGTATTCACAATTATTAGGTAAAGCCGCAAACGCTGCGACAACTCGCTGCACGTTTTTATGAGGATTGTGGCGGCCCATATACAGAAAATAATTGCTAGTTGGCAAATCTAAAAACTTAAAAAAACTGGTATCGTAGCCGGGAAAAATTCGTGTAATTAAAGAACTTGGAATCTTACAAAAATTAGTAAGATCATTAGCAGTTGATTCCGAATCGCAGATAATATGTTCAGCCTGTCGCAGCACTTGAGGAATGTAGTAGCGGTGATAAACCGCCAAAGGATCGAAGCGACGGGGAAATCGCAGGGCAATTAAATCATGTACTGTAATTATATATCGACAACCGGCAAATAGAGGAGCTTCGGGAATTGGCGAAAATAACAGGTTAGATTTTAGCTGTTTATAAATTTTGGGAATTTGGGTTTGTGTCCACAGCAATCGGTTGATGTGTCCTCTACTTCCTTGTTCTGGTGTGAGGTTGGCGGGGATTTCGTGGCAGTTATTATCTGGGAATTTTTGGGCGGTGAGTAAGGTTGGGTTGAGAGATTTTAGGTGGGGAAATAGGTTTTTGGCGTAGATTGCTAAGCCGGTTGGTTCCGAAATTAGGAAGGAAAGATTAATTAGTAAGTTAGATGGGGAGTTGGGCATATAATAAGTAGGTCATTGCGAAAAACAATAGTATAAAGTAGGGGCGGGTTTAGCTAAAAATCTCTGAAACAAGCCAGTTGATCAAGGCAAAACCCGCCCTCCCCATCTGAGATTTTTTGATTAACCGCAGAGGGCGCCCAGAGGAGAAAGTAAGAAAGGGAAGATTTAGAGATATTGCTGTAAAATGTTGGCGGTTGCTGTTCCAGTTTTGTGCCAACTAAATTCGGCCGATCGCACTAAGCTAGCTTTTTTTAAGTTCGATCGCACTTTTGAATCTGTAGCTACCGTTTGCATAGCGTGAGCTATTTCTCCGACGCTGTAAGGATTGACTAATAATGCCGCATCTCCGGCCACTTCTGGCATTGATGACAGGTTGGAAGTGATGACGGGTGTACCGCAGGCCATTGCTTCCAAAATCGGCAAGCCGAAGCCTTCCCAGAGTGTAGGAAATACTAGGGCGATCGCCTGATTCATCAGTACGGGTAATTGCGAGTAGGGAACGTAACCGAGAAACTTTACTAAAGATTGTAAACCTAATCGTTCCACTTGGGCGATCGACTGCGCTGTGTAGGCATTCGGAGGCCCGGCTAGCCACAATTCATAGTTTGTGCGATCGGGTAAACTCGCAAATGCAGCAATTAATCTTTCTAAGTTTTTGTAAGGATCGTGTCTGCCGGTATAAAGAAAATAATTTTTGGCAGGCAAGTCGAGATATCTAAAATTAATATTATCACAAGCTAGGGGAATTGCGGTCATTTTTTGACGCGAAATTTGGTAAAAATTAGCAACATCTGTCGCCGTTGCTTCAGAATCACAAATAATATGTTCAGCTTGTCGCAAAACCTGCGGTATGTAGTAGCGGAAATAAGCTGTCAACCGAGAGAACTTTTGGGGAAATCGCAAAGGAATCAAATCGTGAACCGTAACTATGTAGCGACAGTTGGAATACAAAGGTGCTTCGGGAATTGGAGAAAATATCAGGTTTGACTGCAATTTATCGTAAATTTTAGGTAATTTAAATTGAGTCCACAGCAGTCTGTTAATTTGTCCTTTCGGGCCTCGATCCGGTGTGATGTTATCTGGGATTTGATAGCAACTATAATTGTCAATTTGCTGGGAAGCGAGTAATGTTGGTTTGAGCTTTTCAAGTTGCGGGAAAAGATTCGCTGCATAAGTTCCGATTCCCGTCGGTTCGGGAGTTAAAAAGGACAAATTAATTAACAGTGAATTAGACACGCTTTGAGTAAAAATCAACTTTAATTGGTAACGAATAATCCGTAGGGAAACGGAACTGCCGTATCCTCAATCCGTAGGGAAACGGCACTGCCGTGTCCTCAATCCGTAGGGAAACGGCACTGCCGTGTCCTCAATCCGTAGGGAAACGGCACTGCCG
>CASBQF010000086.1 GCA_949127775.1 Oscillatoriales cyanobacterium PMM_0080 | reverse complement strand
GGACTGATTATATAAGGAATTGGCGCGTTATTCCAAGCAATTTTATCATCACCGCGATCGGGACATCTAATTAAGTTTTTATTGCACCCCTCCTTCGACTTGTCGCTAGCTAACAAACAGCTATTCAATTGATTTTCGCCCGCTTTAATTGACTTAATTCCTAAATCTGCACATTGGATTGTAATTTGTCCGTTTTGGGAAGTTTGCAGTTTGTCGCCCGGATAAATCGGCGTACCAGTGGTAGGGCGAATATTTCTGCCATCTTGGCGCTGTAGCTGCACTTCGCCACTAATATTTAGGATTTGTCCGTTGGGTATTCTTGTTGTTGCTGCGATTGCTGGGGAAATTATCAGGTTGTTGGCGGATATTTTGGATAAATTGGTGTCACTTCCGAAGTGGGGATGAGGCAAAATATCGATCGCAATTAACGTAAATGCGATCGCGCTTGCACCCATAACAACAGTCGTTTGTTTTTTCATTGACTTTTTCCTATTTTTGGTAAACGTTCCTTTGCCATTTCGATACATTCATCTTGTTCTGGTATGCTGGGATTGGCAGATTTAAGTGTTTCTTCCCAATGTGTGAGTGCTTCTTGTGGTTTTCCTTGAGCTTCCAGTACCTTCGCTAAAAGACATTGGGCTTCTGGAGTTTTACTGTCGAGAGATATTGCTTGTCTTAAGTCGGTTTCCGCTGCGTTGTATCGGTTTTGATTGAATCGCAGCCAGCCGCGATTCTTGAAACAAGATGATTTCACTCCATCCTGTTTAGCATTTTGAAAACAAAGTGCGATCGCCTTTAAAGCATCTTCAGGTTTATTTTCGAGCAAGAAGAATTTAGATATTTGAGCGTGAGCTTCAGGAATTCCCAGCCAGACTGCACTTTGCATTGATTCTCGCTCGCATTTGCGATCGCTTAAGTCTTTGCAAAGTTCAGATAAATTATAGGAAGATTCGCCGTTAGTAGGATTAATTAATGCAGCTAGATTGTATGAAACTTTCGCGATCAAAAATTGATTGCTACGGTGGTTTTCCATCCCAAATGTGTTGATTGCAGATGCCAGATTCGGCCCGATCAATGGATAGCCGATCGCCAAAACCGCTAAACTGATGCTGGCACACTGCATAAATTTAGTTGGAATGGTAAATTGCGGATGGTTTGGGTGGCGATCGACAGTTACAGCGTCTGTTGGAGGTACAAAAGGGCGATCGGCTTCCGACTGCGGTAAAACTAACTCCTCAAACGTCGGATGCTGACACAGCATGGGAATCCCGCTTGCACCCGGAAATTGAGCATCCCATTTCTGCAAGTCATCCTTAGCTTTTCGCACTGCCAAAAATAAAAGCTCTCCCGCCGCCAAATATGTGAATAAAGACTTCACAAAATCGTGAGCAACTACATCCGGTAACGGCGCGCGCATCACAATTATCGATGGTAAATCCAAACCCTCAGCAACTATATCCGTCACTATTCCCAAACTCGAACAACAATTAAAAATTAGCAACTGTAAGCCTTGATTAATCGCTTTTTTCAAACCTGCTTTTAACTCTTCTACTTTAATAGTATTATTGTCAGGATTTTGATTAATATATAGCACTGCATTCGCAGCATTATTGTCGCTGTTGCTGTGCCCCGCAAAAAAGAAAACTTGCCAGCCTTTATCATCAAAAAGCTCATCATGCAATTCTTGAGGAGTCGGCTCTTTTAGAAACTGTAAATCGCAGCGCTCGCCCAAACGTTGCTGTATAATTATTTTATCTTTTTCAATATCGATTCCCGTACTATTTCCAGCAACACATAGAATTCTGCCTTGCGAAGATTGAGCTATTTCTGCTGGGGTTTCCTGTTGATTTTTTTTGCCATACTGTGAGGAAGTAGGAATTATTTCGCAGTTAACATAATCTTCGCGGAATGCCCACACATCCCAAGGTAACTCCCAAATTTCAGGTTGATCGACTTCTAAAAATATTTTAAAACATTCGGATACCTTGCCGATGTGCGTCCTGAGTTTTGACTCAATTTTTCGACAAAATTCGTCAGACTCCAGCCACTTTTTCATGTATTCCTGCAAGTTCCGATAAACGGCTTCAGGCTTGTCCTCAGAAATGTTTGTAACACCCGTGGATTTGACCTTAATCCGAGGATCGTAGCTCCGAGGTTTAAGAACATTACACATCATTTTCCATTTGTCATGCAATAGCGCAATTTCCGGCGCTGGTGGCAAACTTCCCGAAAATTTAATTAAGGTTTTTTCTGATTCTTTGAGTTCCGCTGTAACGTGAGCAAAACCGTTTTCTAAATTCCCAGAAGCCAAAACCAATATGATACTCTTATTACCCATAAATTAAAGGCGAGTGTAGTGATTTCAAAAATCATACCACAAAACTTTCTGTTATGCTCAAATCATCTATGGCAACTCGGATGCTAAAGCTCTCTTCGGGTTCTACCTCAAAATCTTTCAGCAAGATGCACAAATCTTGAACCGTTGACTCACTTTTGTGTAAAATTTTTCCAGTATCGGATATTAACGAGAGTTTAGTATGGGGTGGGAGGTAGCGTTGCCCGATCGCCGGATGCAACTGGACATGAACTCTGACAGTGCGATCGCTCTGTTGGGCGATCGCCACCAACAAAGCCACAGTTGTCCTACCCAACTGCATTCCCAAATCAATCAACTTAGCCCGCGCAACATCCGCTTCAGGGAATCTATGCTGGAGGTTGGCTTGTCCCCCTGACAATGAAGAGTTTTGTCTCAAATTTCCACCACTTCGGAATGCAAAATCTGGATTCTCATCAGGAAAAATTGCATCTTCTAAATTTTGTTTACCTTGGTCAAATTTCTGCCAACCTGTTTCAACAATATTCTTAAACCAATTGCCTAATTTCGACGGAATCGGATTTTTAATTTCACCGGGCGAAATCTCTGGTGGTTGCGGACTAAATACTGCCTCGAAAGGTTGCCAATCAGGATTAAATACATTCACCAACCACTGATTCAAGTCAACTTTAGCGTCAAATAACTGTTCGAGATTTATCAAAAAATCGTCAAGAGAATATAATTTATTCAATACTAATTCACCTAAATTGGCAGTTGGAGAAAAACCAAGTAATCTCGCTTCTTTTTGCTCTTCGTCAATTTCTACCGCAATATAACCGATCCGATCGGCCCTAGCTTCCACGGGTACTGGGCAATTTTTAGGCGAATCTGTCGATGAATTTTCGTGAGGTTTTGCTTGATTTTGATGCAGGTTTCTAACGGGACGGCATTCGATTTTACCCAATCCTTTGATATACAAATCTGCCGCATCTGTAAACAAGCGCATTGCGGGATTCCAGCTATCGCACTCAGTTAAATCAGTTTCAATACTCAAAATTTCCAGGTAATCGTGAACTGCCAGCACTGCCAAAGTATTGAGATAAACTTGCTCTCGTCTTTGCGGATGGCGCTGTTGGGCGGCAAATTCCCGAGCAATTTGTAGTGAATTTTGAGTAATTGGCATCGGCAAAGGTTCGAGATTTGAAAGATTGTCATAGTTCATTGTTCTGGCACTCCTGGTATGTTTAAAGTTTGATATCCTTGATTTTCGGAAAATCTTTGTAGTAGATGGCGACAGTCATTGTTGAGCAATTGATATAAAGTGGAATGGGCACACCCAAACTCTTTAGCAATCTCTTGAAGAGTTTGACCGTACAAACACTTACGCTGCAATAAAACTTGACAATTGATTTCTGGTTTACCTCTAACGTGTCTGCTTTTCAACTCATCATTTGGATCTGTTTCGATCCATTCTAAAAGTTCGTCCAAATAGAAACTTATATCAGGATTTGCTCGCAGATTTTCATTGTATTTGATATCCTCTCTGTTTGATAATTGTTCTAGAGAGACCATTGGAGGTTGTGTTTGTCTGTCCCTTGCTTGTTGTTGCTGTCGATAACAATCTAACAGCCGATTTTTGAGATAGGGATTTAACCAAGTGGTAATCAGGCTTTTTTCGGGATTGTAGGGTTCTTTTGCTGTGGTAGCTTCACATAAATTCCGAGCAAGATAGATCCATGTCTTCTGTAATGCTTCTTCGTAGTGAGGCGTGTGATCTCTCCAGAGTTTGCCGGATTTGACAATTTCTCGAATCAGTTTATCCAAGAAACGACCTCGCCGGGGACTACCCAGAGGATGCTTACAAGCTTCGGTAACGAGTTCGAGGATATGCTTTTGAGACGGATCTCGATCGCAATTCCCAGATTTGACCGAGCCCCCAGCAGCATCGGAATCGTCGGATGAGTGGTCTTCCCCCTCGGAGGGTTGAGATTGATCGTTCATAGTTAAGTGCGGCCGCAACTTTGTTCCTACACTTATTTATCAGGTTGAATTAGGAATTTTTTTGCGAAATTTCCAAGTTTTTTTGATGAATGTAGTTGAAATCTTTGCTGTGCGGTTGATCTGGCTGTTTTAGTGTAGGTTAAGTTTTGTAAAAAGGTCGATCGGGCATCAAGTTGCCAATCAGGAGACGGCAATGCCGTGTCCCTACGAATATTTTGCGGGTAGGGAAACGGCATCTTGAGTCTCCTCCTCCGGTATCTTGGCCAATCAGGAGACGGCAATGCCGTGTCC
>CASBQF010000085.1 GCA_949127775.1 Oscillatoriales cyanobacterium PMM_0080 | reverse complement strand
TTACACCCACATGAGCAAGTCGCGTGACTAGAATATCGGGAGCCGAATGCGATGAAAGTCGCACGTTCGGATCTAATTGGGAGGGGCGGGGCTTAATAGCCTCCCTCGACCTAACTCAATTTACTTAAAGACGGGCAAGATGTCGATCGCCTCCGCAAAATTGTTATAAAATCAAAGCAACCTATCTAATTTGCCGATCGTGAGTAACTTTCTGCGCCGTTTAAAACTCTTACCTTGGCGAGAAATGCTGCAAATTGCCGCCCTCGTCAACTCAATCGTGATTGGACTAGAACTATTTTTAACCTGGGGTTTCACGCATTCGCAGGCAATCCGCAACATCTTGACGCTTCTGTACGGCTCTCCCCTCGGGATATTGATACCTTTCGCTACAGAAGTGGGAATGGGAGCTTTAGCAGTATACTTTTTGGAATATTGGCAACAAAAATCTTTGCTCAAGCAGACTAATCTTTGGGTTTTAGCTTTGTGCCTGCTCTTGGGTTTGGTGTTAAAGTCATTCCTCCCCGTACTTTCTTTTTTAGTAAGTTTATCGGAAGCTGCGCTAATCGGAGTTACGGTAGGAGTTTTTTGGAAGGGCCGGCCTTATTGGCGGCGATAATTATATCAAATCCGGTTGCATCGAAATTAATATTACCCAAAGTCAGGACACGGCACTGCCGTGTCCCTACAATTAGTCGATTATTTTGGGGCAGGGAAACGGCATTGCCGTGTCCTCCTCGCGAGCGAGCATAATCGATTATTTTGGGGTAGGGAAACGGCATTGCCGTGTCCTCCTCGCGAGCGAGCATAATCGATTATTTTAGGGTAGGGAAACGGCATTGCCGTGTCCTCCGTTCATATCATGTCTGAGTGCAACCGGAATTGATAAGCTGTTCTGCATTTAGATTGCATATCAAAAAAAATCAAACTCTTGTGGGATGGGCGTCCCGCCCGTGCTAAATATACAATTTAAATGTACGACAGCTTATCACCAATGACTAAAGATTACGGCAACCAAAAATCGGGAATAATGCCTTTAGTCAAACTGCGAGCAAACTGATTAATCTGTCTCCCAACTTGAATGTGTGGCTCATCAGCTTCTACGGGAATAATTGCCGCTTTGTTGCCGATTCCAAAACGGGAAATTACCAAATTTGCCGCTTCCAAACCAGTAACGTAAGCCTTTTCCTGTGACCAAGAACCGTGGCGGGTTATAACCCAATCGCCGCTCATCAATACATTATCATAACTTGTGACCGCAGGCAACAAATACTGATAACTTCCCGGTGCAAAATGCGTCACCGCCCGCGACAGCCGAATCGCGCTGCTGTCAATTACTTTTGCATCCCGAAAATCGGGAATGCAAGTCGCTAAATCTCGCTGAACCAGGGCAACTATTTCCTCATCTTTTAGGGGAATTAATTGATTGGCATGATAAAAGTCAGCTTCGACAACTGTTCCCGGTTCGTCGCGGAATTCGTCGTGCAAAGCATTCAAATCAAAAAATGTCCATCCGGTAGTTGAGCTAAATCCAAAGCAGGCATTTGAAGGCAGCGGAATGTCAATCTTTTTGTCAAACCATAGCCGAACTGCTAACACGTCAACAGCACCCAAATTCATCACATCCCGAAATTCTTGGCGGCTTTGCAAGGCTGGGCTGCTGCTGATAATTTTTTGCATTCCCGTGACACCAACTGCAAAAATAACTGCATCTGCCTCGAAGGTTTCGTCGCCGCAGACAACTCCTTTAGCTTGGTTGTTGGTGTCAACTATGACATCAGTAACTCGCTGCTTTGTCAATACTTTGGCGCCGATTTTTTCGAGGATATCTACCCACGGGCTAAATATTTTTTCTCCGACAGTGCCGCGACACCAAACTACATCAAAATCTGCTTGGTGTGCTAGAATGAAATAATAAAGCATTCCCAAAGCTGCGGCGGCCGAACATTGTTCTCCGGGTGCAAATAAACCTACTAATAACATTGGCTCAAAAGCATCGCGGTACAGCCTTGCAGAAACGCCAAACTGTTTGAACAATTCGCGGGCTGTAACGCGATCGTACCGCTGCCAAGCTTCGTCGGAGTTGTCGAAATCTAGGACGGCGTAGAGTAATGGTAGGGCTGAAAGCCGATCGACTAATGGCAGTCTTTTAAATCGGGTGTACAAGAATGTTCCTAACGGTGTGGGAAGTCGGGGCTCATCCTGAAAAATGGGTGATTCTACTTCCAAGCCGGCAGGAGAATACTGACAGGATCGAGTCCAAGGCGTGAAGGGATCGAGTCCTAATTGTTTGACTAATGAAAAGATGTTTTTGTAGGGATACCAGAAGCCATGAATGCCTGCTTCTACGGAACGCCCGCCTGCGGTTTTCCACCCCGCGACTAAGCCGCCCGGCTGAGGGCCTGCTTCTAACAAAGTTACGTCATAGCCTTGCTGGGCTAGGTGATAGGTAGCACCTAAACCTGCCCATCCTGCACCGACGACGACTATTTTTGGGGTTGGCGATTCTACTGACATTACGTACCTCTTGATTCTTTATTTATCATGACATAATTGATAAAATAAAGTGGATATGAGCTAAATTAGCTAAAGATTTGATTATGTTTTTTTGAGTGCTGGAGATGTTATATTAAAACGTTAAGGTGAGTTTTTCCAGAATTGAGATTAAAGTAAAATACACAAACAGAACGGGTTGTCAATATGCAATTAATTAATTATTTGACTGCTGTTTTCGGGGTGATTTGGCAGAATAGCATTTTTCACTGGGCGGCGCTAATTTTGCTGTGCGTGGCTATTTGGGGCGAGTACACTTCTGTGAAGCAGTATCAGCGTTATGTGGGCGCGAAAAGCCGATCGACCTCTGAGGCCATCAATTATTTGAGCTCAAAGTTGGAAAGCGGTACGTCAGGGGCGATCGAACTACGACAGTGGGAAGCCGCAACAGATACTTGGAAACTGCTTGTAGACTGGTTTAGCGAACACTTGGCGGGGGAAATAACCGCTGATGGCGAGGCTTACAGGGCGCAGGTAAAATCCGGGCGGTTTGTCTTGTTTCAGTATCCGGCAATTTTAGGACGATCGGCACCTCGGAGTCAGTGGCGGTTTGTGCCCAGCGTCTTAGTAGCCCTCGGGGTTTTAGGCACATTTTACGGCATTCAAACTGGGCTGCAAGATGTTAATTTGGGTTCGCTGCAAGATACTAAAGAATTGCTTCCCTCGATCAGCACGTTGCTGGAAGGGATGAAAACGGCGTTTTCGACTTCTTTGATGGGTTTGGGCTCTTCTAGCGTATTTACGATCGTGTTGGCTTGGGGCGATCGCACGCGCGTTGCTAATCGCGACAATTTGCGCAACAGATTAGATAAAATCGCTCAATTACAAACGCCAGAACAACTGTTTTCCCGTGCCCATTCTAGCGGTGGCGATACTGAAAGTGCGATCGAATTGGCGATCGAGATAATGAGAACCGGATTTGCTCAAATCGTCGAGGCGCAAAGCAATGTGAACTCCCAGGCGATCGGACAACAAATCGGTTTAGCAATGACTCCAGTTTTCCAAGATATTCGCCAAGAATTATCCGTACTAAAACAGATTAAAGCAGACCAAGGCGAACAGATATTAAACAACCTACTTTCAGGACTCCGCACCGAAGTAATTGAACCCGTAGTTGGGCGATTAGATCAAAGTGCTCAGTTAACTCAAGAAGCATCCGAAGCTGTCAGAGAACTGAAGAACGAATTAGGCGGAATATCTTCTAGTTTAGCACAATCTATCCTAACAATTCAAACTTTCCAGCAAGATACATTAGTACAGTTGCAGGAATTTGCCAACAACTTACAGCAAATCTTAGGACAGTTTCAAACCGACACCCACGGCGTTTTGCAGGAAATGGCCACCGAAATACGATCGGGAGTTGGAGAAAGCATTGAAGGCATGAAAGCCCAAAGAACAGCCTTCCAAGAAAGCGCCCAAGAAGCCGCCAACACATTTAGAGGAATTCAGGACAATTTGCAAGCATCTCTCCACACTCAAGCCGAACAAGAAAGAGAAATGTTGCAAGGTGTTGAGGCCAGAATGACCAATATTTTAAATGCCACCCACTCCGCTTTTCAAACTCAGTCCGACACGCTCAAAGTAGTCGGATATGAAGCTTCTGGATTGATGGATAAAGCCAGAGAAAATCTGGTAGGTAGCTTGCAAAATGTTGACTCAATGCTGCAAAACACCCGCGTCACAGTCCAGGAAGAACTAGACAACTTCCGGGTAACGTATCAATCCTCTCTCCAGCAATTCTTTACCGAACAAAACAATTTATTAGAAGGTACTTTAGGCAAGCAACAAAAAGGCTTAGCACAGGTTGTACTCGGCTTGCAAAAAGTTTTTCAAGAAGAATCACAGAAGCGTAAATTGATGTCGCAGCAAGTTGACGAAAGTATGAGCAAAATTTTGACAACAGCCGCAGAAGTCAGTCAGTTTGCTAATTCTGTGGGGTTGAATTCTAGCGAACGTTTGGCACAGTTGCAGGAACTAGCGAAGATCACCGCACAAGAAGTGCTGCGGGTAGAAAGCGTTTACGAAAAAATGGCCAATCAGTTTAATGCAGAAGGGGAAAAATTGCAAACTACTTATACGGGTTTGGTTAATCAATTAAATGCAGCTTTGCAAGCGGAACAAGAACAAGTGCGACGGGTTGAGAGTGCCTATCAAAACATGACAAATCAGTTCGATCGCGCGCTGCTGTTGGGGAACAATCAATTAGTCGGCTATTTAGAAAAAACCACGTCATCGCAGCACAAGTTTTTTGAAGAAGCGGATACTTCGATGGCGAAAGTGTGTACAGGATTGCAAGAAAGTTCCGACGGTTTGATGCAGGTGGCGCATTATTTGGTGGCGGCTGCTGATAATTTGGGAACGAAGAAATCTGGCTAAGTAAACTAACTTCCGATTGGTGAAAGTTGACAATTAAGCATCTTTCACCATCCAAACTAAAAAGCTCAGAATCTGCTCGACGGGGGGCAGCGGATAGTCGGTTAGGTCGATCGTTATTATCTGTCCCTCCAGCTTCAAAAACCGCCATTGCGTGCCGCTGGTAACGCAACCGTAGGCAGCCCCAAGCGGTTGCTCTTTTGCCAGATTAAATTGTTGTACAGCCAGCATTTCTGCAATGCACTGTCCTAGCCCAGATTTCAAGTCAGATTTCTTGGCTTCAACTACAACAATTGCGGGCGCTTCCACCGTAAGCTGTTCGGGAGAGCGGCTAATTAGGAAATCACAAACTCCGTTAAGTCCAACACTCGGATCGACATTAAATTCTTCGCCCGAAAACACACTAATTTGACGGTTGAGAATGCGTCGCACTTCCAGCAAGACGGGATTGATAATGACTTCAGAGCGAGCTTTTTCGGTGTCTACAGCGATCGCCCAAGGTACATCCTCTAAAATCGCTAATAGTTTGGCACTAGGGGCGATCGGCTCAACAGAGTCCGGGAAAAATCTGATTCCCTCAACTATTGTCAGGTGAAAATCTCGCTTCACCTTGTCGATGCTAAACTGACTATAGGGCATAATATTTTCTGGTTGTTTTATTCTAGAGTGTAATGTAAAATAGCAGAATATATCGCAGGTTCCATAGCAATAATTATATGTCAAATCTGACAGTAAAAAATCAAAATTAATACATCACAAAAAAAACGAGAAATATGTCAGATTTAGACAATGCACCGGAAATGGAAGATGAGGAAGACTCCAGCGTTCTACTATCGATCGGCGATTTAATGTCTGGCTTGCTGATGTTGTTCGCCCTCTTGTTCATCACTGTCCAAGTTCAACTAAGCGAAAAGGTTAAACTGCTAGATGCAAAAATTATTCAGGTGGAAAAACTGCGGCAGGAATTGCAGCAATATCAAAGGGCTTTTGAAGGATTACCGCAAATTATTGTCAATGCTTTAGAGGGGAAAGTTGGAGACAAAGATATTTTCACTGTTGATCCAGGAACGGGAGATGTCAGTATTCGCGATCGTATTCTATTTGATGACAGCAGTTCCACTCTCAAACCCGAAGGAAAAAAGTTTTTACAAGCCTTCATTCCCATTTACAGTCAAGTGCTTTTTTCTAACCAAAACTTTGAAAAACAAATTTCCCGCGTCGTTGTGGAAGGACATACCAGTTCCACTGGTTCCGAACAAAAGAATATGGAACTGAGTTTGCGTAGGGCTTTAGCTGTTTCTAATTATATGTTTTCCAATGAGATTAATTTTCCTAAAAAAGCAGAGTTGCAGCAGAAACTATTAGTTTCGGGACGGGGGGAAGTAGATGCGAATCCAATTCAAAATGATGCTGTGGATCGCAAAGTTGTTTTTCGCTTCCAATTTCGCCGCGAAAACTTGAATGTAGACGTAGACTTAAACCGTCAGTTACCATCACCGGAAGGCAAAAGCCCGAATTCTACCCCTAAATAAATGCTGTTGACCTGCGGATTTGAGATAAAATGTGTTGCATAATTCAATACGGTTCACTTAATACTATTTATGCCCCGGAGATCCCCCTAAATCCCCCTTAAGAAGGGGGACTTTGAGAGCTTTCTTATCCCCCCCTTTTTAAGGGGTGTGCCAGGGATATTTGTCTTAAGTGAACCGTATTGTTGCATAATTAGTCCTATACGCATGGGTAGCTACAAATTTTTATGAAATCGATCGATCCCAATCGAAAATCGTATAACCTGTTACTGCTATTATTTCCTGCCACTGCATGGCTGATAGTTTTCTTCATTTTACCAGTCCTAATTGTACTTTTGTACAGTTTCTTAGAACGCGGTACTTACGGCGGCATTACTTGGATATTTACTCTCAGCAACTACCAGCGTTTGTTCAGTGGACTGTTTTTAGGTGTAATTGCTCGATCGATCTTTTTGGCTTTTTTGACAACCGCCGCCTGCTTATTAGTCGGCTATCCCCTAGCATTTTTTATCGCCACCCGTTCTCCCCGTTGGCGAAATGCCTTGCTGTTGCTGGTAATTATTCCATTTTGGACTAATTTTCTAGTGAGGACATACGCCTGGATAATTCTGCTGCGCAGCGAAGGAGTAGTTAACACAGCCCTGCAAAGCTTGCAAATTATTACCGAACCGTTAAACTTACTGTTTACGCCTTTCGCTGTGGCGATCGGTCTTATTTACGGTTATTTACCTTTCATGGTTTTGCCTTTATATTCTAGCATAGAACGCTTCAATTTTGTATTAGTAGAAGCTGCTCAAGATTTAGGGGCAAACGATATTCGGACTTTCTGGCGCGTGTTTTTACCATTGACAACTCGTGGCATTGTGGCAGGCTCGATTCTGGTTTTTGTTCCCGCAGTCGGCGCTTTTGTTACACCGGATATATTGGGCGGTTCCAAAACAGTTATGGTGGGAAACTTGATTCAAAATCAGTTTATGAAAGCTCGGGATTGGCCTTTTGGTTCGGCACTTTCTATGCTGTTGACGGTAATTATATTGATTCCTGTTTTACTTTATTTTCGTGTCTCTGATGAAAGTTCATAGGTAGATTGAAATTTACGGTTGGGTGGGGGCGGGTTTATGAGATTATGGATTTTAGGCACAGATTGTCTGTAAAACCCGCCCCTACAGGCTAACCTACTAATGACTAAAACAAAACTAGATTTGCTCGTGCGCGCGATCGGCAAAAAATGGCTTTGGGTACAAGCGACACTAGCATTTGCCTTTCTCTATTTACCAATTCTGATCTTAATTATTTACTCCTTCAATGCTTCCAAATTTAACGCAGTTTGGCGCGGTTTTACCCTCGATTGGTACAGCAGCTTGTTTAGCAGTGCAGGCGCGACGATTGCTACCAGCAGCAGCGCCGGAATTTTGCCAGCACTCAACAACAGTTTGCTGATTGCAGCGATTTCGACTGTGTTGGCGACAATTTTTGGTACAATGCTGGCGCTAGCACTGGAACGCTTTCATTTTCCGGGGCGCAAAGCACTAGAAGCTTTACTGTTTTTGCCGATGATAGTGCCCGAAATTACGATCGGCATTTCGCTGCTAGTTTTCTTTACCCTAGTATTTCGGATCGTCGAAAATCTCACGGGAATCCGCCTCAATCTCGGCTTACCAACCGTAATTATTGGTCACGTTGCCTTTAATATTTCATTCGTAACGATTACTGTCAGGGCACGTTTGGCGGAACTAGATCCGACATTAGAACAAGCAGCTTTTGACTTGGGTGCTAACGAATGGCGGACTTTTTGGCGCATTACTTTCCCTCTCATTTGGCCTGGTATTTTTAGTGCCGCATTGCTGGCTTTCACTCTGTCGCTGGACGATTTTGTCGTGACATTCTTTACCACCGGCGTCGGTTCCATGACGCTGCCACTATTGGTTTACGGCATGATCAAATTTGCAGTAACACCAGCGATTAATGCCATCTCAACTTTGATGTTGTTGGCTTCCTTGTTGCTGGTTGTATCATCGCTAACAGTTCAGAAAAGTTGACTAAATTGCTTTTTATGTCATAATTATTGTTTTATGTAGCCAACAAAACCTATGAAACGCCTGTTGACTTTCCTGCTTTTGTTTGTGATGAGTGCAACGGTGGTTTTCGGCTATAGTCGTACAGGTAGCAACCAGCAGCAAATCCTCAGCATTTACAATTATGCAACTTATATCGCCCCAGAAGCGATCGCCCAATTCGAGAAAGAGAACAATGTTAAAATTCAATACGACACCTTCGAGAGCAGCGACGCACTCTATGCCAAACTCAAACAGGGAAATCCAGGTTACGATGTAATATTTCCCGCTGATTACATGGTGAAAATCATGGCAGCAGATAATATAATTGAGCCGTTAGATTTACCAAAAATTCCTAACCAAACAAATCTGGATTCGAGATTTATCAACCAAACATTTGACCCAGGCAACAAATATTCGTTGCCTTATCAGTGGGGAACAATGGGAATTGGCTACAACTTGAAAGCAACCAAGGGCGATATCAACAGTTGGGCGGCGATGTTCGATTCTAAATATACGGGAAAAATAGCATGGCAAGATGATGCAAGATACACTTTAGCAGGCGTTTTGATGTATTTAGGATTCGACCCCAATACAACCAATCTCGAAGAGATTAACAAAGCCCGCGATTTGCTAATTAAAAATAAAAATATGATTGCAGCTTTTGTCCCCGACACCGGTCAAGCTTTGCTGGATCAAGGAGAAGTAAATCTGACAATGGAATGGAGCGGCGATATTTTTCAGGTAATGAAAGAGAATCCTAATCTCCGCTACGCTATTCCCAAAGAAGGAACAATCATCTTTTCTGACAACATGGCAATTCCTAAAGGTGCGCCGCACAAAGAGTTAGCTGAGAAATTTATTAACTTTATCTTGCAGCCAGAAGTAGGTGCTAAAATTTCCAATTTTACCCACTATGGCTCGCCAAACAAAGCAGCAATCGATGGAGGTTTAATCGACCCGAAAGATTTGAAAAATCCCCAAATTTATCCGCCTGCTGAGATTTTTAGTAAGATGAAATTCTTGCAGGATGTTGGGAAAGCAACTGCATTGTACGATCGCGCTTGGACAGAAGTTAAAGCAGGGGCTGGAAAGTAGAGAGAAAAAAGGTTGCGGGACGGGTTTACTTTAATTTTCAGCTTGTATTATAGTTAAGAACAGGCAAGATGCCTGTTCCACAAAGAGTGAATTTTATTGTGGGGTGGGCTTCTAGCCCGCCCCAAAAGAGCCTTATTGAAAATGATGGAATATCTCAGTTTAACCAGGCTCTATCTCAGATTTTAATTACTCATAACTCATACATACATAACACAATGCACGCCGTAGAAGTCCGAGAAGTTTCCAAAGTATTTAAAAGTGCCAACAGTCAAGATTTCTTAGCTGTAGACAATATCAACCTGCAAATTTACGATCGCGAATTCTTTTCTTTACTCGGCCCTTCTGGCTGCGGCAAAACTACAACTTTGCGCACGATCGCAGGTTTTGAAACTCCTACAGCGGGCGAAATTTATATTCACGGCCAAGCGATGCAAAATCACCCGCCATTTCACCGCCCAGTGAATACGGTATTTCAAAATTATGCTTTATTTCCGCACATGACAGTAGCACAGAATGTCGCCTTTGGGTTGGAAATGGAGAATTTGCCTCAAAAAACAATTCGCGATCGCGTGGCGGAAACTTTAGCATTAGTACAGTTAACGGATGTAGAAAAACGGTATCCTCGCCAACTGTCAGGGGGACAGCAGCAGCGAGTAGCGCTAGCAAGAGCATTAGTCAAACAACCGTCTGTTTTGCTGTTGGATGAACCTTTGGGAGCTCTGGATTTAAAATTGCGCAAAGAGATGCAATTAGAGTTGAAAAAAATGCAGCGAAAATTGGGAATTACGTTTATTTATGTAACTCACGATCAGGAAGAAGCGCTAACTATGTCGGACAGAATTGCAGTGATGGAGGGAGGAAAACTGCAACAAGTTGGGACGCCTGTTGATATTTATGAATATCCGAAAACGCGGTTTGTTGCTGATTTTATTGGAGACAGCAATTTTTTAACTGGGCGAGTAGTAGAAAAGCAACAGGGTAAAATAATTGTGTTGGTTGATCAACAGTTGCCTGTGTTAGTTGCGACAGCCGAAGATTTTCCCGCTGGGCAAGTTGTTACTCTGGTGTTGCGGCCGGAAAAAGCTACTATTTATCGGGCTGATTGTGATGTTGAAAATAGCTGGCCGGGAACGGTAGAAGAGGCGATTTATATTGGCACTGATACGCGTTATACGGTGCGTTTGACGGCGAAAAGCTCGATCGCCCTTCGCCGACAAAACTTGCACAGAGATGACTTGCAGCGGCACAAAGTTGGTGATAGCGTTCGAGTCACCGTGCCGCCGGAAAGTATCTGTATTCTTTGAAATTTTCTGCTGAATTCGCCCCCCTTTATACCATTTTTCTAAAGATGGATGAAGTCTTAGCCCCCCCTTACTAAGGGGGGGGTTGGGGGGGTAATATC
>CASBQF010000084.1 GCA_949127775.1 Oscillatoriales cyanobacterium PMM_0080 | reverse complement strand
TTAATAAATCTCGAACTTTCAACGAAACTTTTAGGACTAAGACCAAGCATCTTGATGAAATATTCCAGAATTGGTACACTCAAAATATATCGAATTGGATTATTTACTTACTCCAATGACCATTTATAATTTATAGTAGTAAAAGTCTGTAACAAATCAAATGGATCTGGTTGAAAATTGTAAATATTTATTGCCTGTAACGTTGTTTCCGTTAATTAATGTCAAGGAACTTTCTCATCATGACAGCGAACAAGCTAGCTGCATCTACATTTCAGGAAAACTACCAAAGCCCTTTCGGCCGATGGAATGAATCAAGTTGGATACGGAGCAAACCCCTTCGTGAAGGCAATATTGAAGGCTTACCGTTTTCTCCAGATATCGTCCCGTTAGCTGCTCATCCTGCCATTGCGTCAAATTCAACTCATTGGGTAACGGTTCTAGCTTATCGACTCCTTGCCCATTTGCAATTTACAACCTTGTTGGAATTGAGCCATGTTAATCCTGTTTGCAGCAGTCTGGCTCAAGGACACGCACCCGTTTTTTTAAGCACGCTTCAGCGCAATGACGCTCTGCGAATTTATTGCGATGAAGCAGGACACGCTCTCTTTGTTGAATTATTTTCAACTCAGGTGGAGGAGGCATTTGGACTCAATCGATCTGTTATTGGCCGTCCACACTTCGATCGCATCATGGAGAAAATTATTGCTGAACATCAAACTCGGCTGTCGCCCCATCTCATTCAACTGTTTTTTGTTACGATCTCAGAAACTCTGGTGACAAAGGTTCTTAACAATGTTCCCCACGATCCTCAAGTCGCTCCGATTGTCCGTGAGGTTGTCGGCGATCATGCGGCTGACGAAGCATTGCACAGCCTTTATTTCCGTGGCTTGTTCCCCATTCTGTGGCAAAGCCTTACATCCTATGAGCAAGAGGAAATGGGACAATTACTGCCACAACTGGTTTGGGCATTTCTGGGGCCCGATCGCCAATTAGAGTACAGTATTCTGCGGCGTTTAGGCTTTAATGCAAACGATTCGGAAGGAATTCTACAAGAGGTTTACGTATCCAGCCAAATTGCTAAATTTGTTCGACGAGCTGCCAATCCAACCTTAAAAATGTTTGCAGCCGCTGGAGTGTTGGACGATCGTACAATTGAGCAAGTTTTCGCAGATTACGAATTGATTTGAGGGTGACTACTTTGAAACACGCTACTGTCATTAGACATATTGCCTTTGAGGATCTGGGAAGTTTAGCTGAAGCATTGAATCAGCAAAACTACACAGTCAGATATCTAGAAGCTGGATCGGATGATTTGACTCAGATCGATCGCAACACAAATTTGCTAGTGATTCTTGGAGGCCCAATTGGAGCCTACGATGAGCAAGATTATCCATTCCTAATTGATGAGTTACATCTATTGGAATATCGTCTTGCTAACGATTTGCCTACGCTAGGGATTTGCTTGGGAGCGCAGTTGATGGCTCGTGCTTTAGGGGCGAAAGTCTATCCTGGATCGCAAAAAGAGATTGGATGGTCTCCTCTAAAGATGAGTCTAGAAGGTCAGCAAACAGCACTGGCTCACTTAGCAGGAGATAAAACAGCCGTTCTCCACTGGCATGGAGATACCTTCGATTTGCCTACTGATAGCACTCATTTAGCGGCTAGCGGGATCTATCAAAACCAAGCTTTTTCCTGGAAAAAAGGAGGATTGGCGTTGCAGTTTCATCCAGAAGTCACAGCTCAAGGATTAGAGCGGTGGTTCATTGGTCATGCGTGTGAAATTGGAGCAACGCCTGATATCACAGTGGCTAAACTTCGAGAGGATACAATCCGTTATGCTGGACAGTTATCAGTTCAAGCAGCGAAGTTCTGGGAAGATTGGTTAGCATCTTTACCGAATTCTGTAAAACTCTAATAATAGAATAGCCAATGGCTATTTTTGTTGAGAAGTCTATTGATGTGGGACTTTCCCCGCGTGCGGGGAAAGCGCCGGAATGATATAGAGGAGACGGCAGTGCCGTTTCCCTACCGCTATCAATTGTAGGGATATAGAGGACACGGCAATGCCGTTTCCCTACCGCTATCAATTGTAGGGATATAGAGGAGACGGCAGTGCCGTTTCCCTACCACTATCAATTGTAGGGACATGGCAGTGCCGTATCCTCCGTTTAGATCAATTCCGATGAAGAGAGGATTTGACATCATGTCTTCCTTCTTGCTTCTTCTCAACTTTTGCGGCTGACAACGTTTATTCGATCGCTCAATTGACGCAAAGTTTGGGCTAAATTGGGATCGGTGTTCCGCAACTGAGCGATTTTGTCACAACTGTAAAGCACAGTTGTGTGATCTTTGCCACCGAATACTTCGCCAACTTTCGGTAAACTCAAAGCAGTATGCTGCCGAATTAAATACATCCCGATTTGACGGGCAAAGCTAATTTCTCGCCTGCGGGAAACACCTTTCAAATCTTCAATAGAAACATCAAATGCCTCTGCCACAACTGCAATTACGGCATCGGGCGTCGCCTCTACGGTTTCTGTTTGCGGGTTCAAAACCGGGGTGATATTTTCCACAGTCATCGGCAAACCGGTAATTGAAAGATATGCTACAGCCCGAATCAAAGCTCCTTCTAATTCCCGAACGTTGGAAGTATAGCTAGAAGCAATGTATTCAATTACATCTCGCGGCAGTCGCATATTCTCATATTCGGCTTTTTTTTGCAAAATTGCCATCCGTGTTTCTAAGTCTGGCAATTGAATATCGGCAATTAATCCCATCGAAAATCTGGAACACAAACGCTCTTGGAGGCGGGGGATTTGCTGCGGCGGACGATCGCTCGCTAAGACTACTTGATTTCCGGCTTCGTGTAAAGTATTAAAAGTGTGGAAAAATTCTTCTTGGGTGTATTCTTTGCCTTCAATAAATTGAATGTCGTCTATTAACAAAACATCGGCGGCGCGATAATGATCGCGGAAAGTTTGCATACTATCTTTGCGAATGGCGGCGATTAAATCGTTGGTAAATTTCTCAGTTGAAACGTAAAAAACTTTGGCGTTGGGGTCGATTTCTAGGCGGTAATGACCGATCGCCTGCATGAGATGAGTTTTGCCCAAACCGACGCCGCCGCACAAAAATAGGGGATTGAATTCTCGGCCCGGAGACTCGGCTATTGCGAGGGATGCCGCGTGGGCCATGCGGTTGTTGGAACCAACGACAAAGCGGGAAAATACGTATTTGGGATTTAAATGGGCAGGTTTAGGCGGGTGTAGCGAGTGGCTTTCGATATCGGCGATGGGAGATGGCCAAATCATGGTGGAGTCGTTGCTACCACCTGCTTCGTTTGTGGCGGCAATTGTCAGGTAAATTTCTACGGGATAGCCGAGGATTTCTTGGACTGCATCGGCAATAATTTTGACGTAATATTTTTGCAACCAATTGCGAGCAAAGGGGTTGGGGGCGCTGACGATCAAACAGTTATTTTCGAGTTGTTCGGCTGTAGCTGTTTTGATCCACGTCTCAAAGCTAGGCCTGCTCAGTTGTACCTGGAGACGTTCAAGTATCTGATTCCACAGACTTTCGAGGGTAATTTCCACTGCTTACCTTTGCCGATCGGCATTTAAAGAGATTAAAGTTGTATTCTCGAAAACTCAGTTTAATCGAATTGGCGATTTTGAAGGTTGATCGATCGATCAACAATGCTAAAGTTTAAGGGAGTATGCCGATCGCTTGCGGGGCGGAACGCCATCGCCCAAAATTTTGCGGCAATAAGGCAAAAAACAGGTATCAGAGAGAATCTCTAAACAAGTATTTATATTCGGCAGGAAAGCCTAAAAACGTGGCTATGAAGAGTTCTACTGGCAAATTTTGGAAGCAACCGGCAATTTATATATTGCTGCTGGTAACGGGAGCTGGGGCCGCCATGTTGGGCGATCGGCTGTCGGTTTCTCAGTTACGCGGAAATTCGGGCGATTTGGGACAGAGGGCGCAGCAACCGAGACTGCAACTACCTCCCGATACTAAGCCTCAAGCTAGCAAAGTCTTGCCGCCTGCTGCCTTGTCAGGTGACGGGGCGAATGTGAATTTTATTGTCGCGGCGGTGGCAAAAGTTGGCCCGGCGGTGGTTCGGATCGATGCTTCGCGTCGGGTGAAACCAGGAAATAAACGACTGTCGCCGGAAGATTTTTTTGGTGCAGATCCGAATTCGGGCGGTAGGGGCGGAATTGAACGGGGTACTGGTTCGGGTTTTGCGATCGGCGCGGATGGTGTGATTCTCACTAACGCTCATGTTGTAGAGGGGGCGGATACAGTAAATGTCACTCTCAGGGATGGCCGCGGCTATCAGGGGCGGGTGTTGGGCGCGGATAAGGTGACGGATGTTGCTGTGGTGAAGATTGAGGCGAATAATGTGCCTGTGGTGCCGATCGGCAATTCGGATAAGCTGTTATCTGGGGAATGGGCGATCGCGATCGGCAATCCTTTGGGTTTGGACAATTCCGTAACTGCGGGGATTATTAGTGCTACAGGGCGATCGAGCTCTGATGTGGGCGTACCCGACAAGCGCATCGGTTTTATTCAAACAGACGCTGCGATTAATCCAGGCAATTCGGGAGGGCCGCTGCTGAATGCTTCGGGGGAAGTTATCGGTATGAATACGGCGATTATTCAAGGTGCTCAAGGATTGGGGTTTGCGATTCCGATTCAGGCGGCGCAACAGGTGGCGAAGGAGCTGATTTCGACAGGGAAAGTCGAACACGCTTATTTAGGTATTGAAATGGCGACGCTGACTCCTGAAGTTAAGGAGCAAATTAATAAGAACAGTAACAGCAGTCTGCGAGTTTCAGTCGATCGGGGTGTGGCCATTGTGAGCGTGGTTCCCAATTCTCCGGCTGCTGCGGCAGGTTTGCGCGCAGGAGATGTGATTCAAAAGCTGAATAATCAGCCAATTATTCAGTCGGAAGCTGTTCAGGATTTCGTGCAAAATGCGAAGGTTGGCGGCAATTTGCAAATGGAGATTAATCGTAACGGGCAAATACTTAATTTGAGTGTGAAACCGGGAAGTTTGCCAGTTCAAAAAGTTCAATAAGAAGGAAGAAGGAAGAAGGAAGAAGGAATATTAATTCCCCATTACCCATTCGTTTCAATGCCAGCTCAAACGTAGTCAGAGACTGCTGTTTTTCTCTGAGGCCCAGATCCCCCCTAACCCCCCTTAAGAAGGGGGGGACAAGATTCTTCTCAAAGTCCCCCTTCTTAAGGGGGATTTAGGGGGATCGAACCTCAGAGAAAAACGAGATTTTTCAATGCTTCCAGGCTTAACTCAACATCAATAACCAATTACCAATTACCAATAACCAATAACCAATGGCCGAAATCTTACAAATTTCACAATTAGGAAATCCCGTATTGCGCCAACCGTCGCAAGTTGTGGAGAATATTCAGGACGATCGCATTCAACAGCTAATCGACAACCTGATCTATACCGTACAACACGCGCACGGAGTGGGGGTTGCCGCCCCTCAAGTCGCTATGGGCGATCGGCTGTTCATCGTCGCATCCCGCCCCAACCTGCGGTATCCCCAAGCACCTAAGATGGAGCCCACAGCGATGATCAATCCCCGGATTGTGGCTGCATCGACAGAGACAGCCAAAGACTGGGAAGGCTGTTTGAGCATTCCGGGGATTCGGGGATTGGTACCGAGAAGTAAGGCGATCGAGATTGAATACACCAGCAGAGACGGCAAACTGCACCTACAAGAATTGACAGACTTTGTGGCCAGAATTTTTCAACACGAACACGACCATTTAGATGGCATCATGTTTCTAGACAGAGTGGAAAGTACCCGAGAACTGATGACAGAGGATGAGTACCAGGAGCAATTTGTCAAGCTACTCTGATAATTGATATAATTGCGATCGGTAACTAAGAGTGATGTTGTGAATAGGAGGGCGAATGTCTATCAACTTAAGCAAAGGCGAGAGAATCAATCTATCTAAAGAAGCACCAGGGCTGAAAAATGCCGGAATCGGTTTGGGATGGGATACCAACACTACAGACACAGGCGGGGCGTTTGACTTAGATGCTTCCGTGTTTATGTTGGGTGCTACTGGAAAAATTCCCAGCGAAAAATGCTTTGTTTTCTACAACAACAAAGAGTCGCCCGACGGTTCTGTAATACATCTGGGAGATAGCAGAACCGGAGAAGGAGCAGATGATGATGAAACAGTGACTGTTGATTTAACCAAAGTCGATGCGGCGGTTCAAGAAATTGTGTTTGTGGTGACAATCCATGAAGCAGAATCGAGAAGGCAAAACTTCGGTCAAGTGCGGAATGCTTTTATCAGGATATACGATACCACGACTAACACAGAAGTCCTGAAGTACGATTTGGATGAGGATTTTTCCCGGGAAACTGCGATCGAATTTGGCAAACTCTACAAAAAAGACGGCGAGTGGAGATTCCAAGCAGTCGGACAAGGCTACAATTCAGGCTTGCAAAGCTTTGTAGACAAATACGCCTCATAAAAGGTCGTTAGCGAAGCCCTCGAAGAGGATCGAACCCAGCTCAATAAATCAAGGGGAACTTCCGAAAAATCATGAATATTTCCCTTGATTTTAAATCCGATTAATTAGACAATCGAGCAGATGGAAACTCAATTTAACTATCCACTTTACGGTTAGAAAAAACTATGGCTATCAACTTGACAAAAGGACAATCAATTGTTCTCAGCAAAAGTGAATACGACTTATCCCGATTGACAATGGCTTTGGGATGGGATGTGGCGAAAGCTAAAACAGGTTTTTTCGGCAGAAGTAGCGGTGCAAATTTTGACTTAGATTCCTACGCAATGCTGCTGGGAGAAAATGGCAGATTACAAGCTTACAAAGAAGATGTAATTTATTACTCTCATCTGGAGTCAAAGGACAAAACAGTTGTTCACTTAGGCGACAATCTCACCGGGGAAGGAGATGGAGATGACGAACAGATAGTCGTGAAATTGAGTGCTTTGGCCGGACAATATCACAAAATAATTTTGGGCGTGAATATTTACAATGGGAAAGAAAGAAAACAGCATTTTGGTATGGTACAAAATGCCTACGTAAGGGCCGTAGATGCAGCCGGAAAAGAAATTGCTCGCTATCTTTTATCAAATGACCCTTCCTATGAAGGAAAATTAAATATGTTGATGGGAGAAGTTTATCGAGAAGGCGGCGAGTGGAAGTTTAAGGCTTTGGGAAATCCTTTAGCTGAGGATTTTAACGGTGTTGTCGGTTCGTATATGCGGTAATATAATCGGAGGCTTGTAGGGGCGGGTTCACCAACAATATTAGGCAAAAATTGAGAAACAAAATAAACCCGCCCCCACCCAACCAGCAATCTCAATGTACAATTTCCCCACGCCGAAATGTAGGGGCGGGTTAACCAACAATATTAGCCAAAAATCGAGAAACAAAATAAACCCGCCCCCACCCAACCAGCAATCTCAATGCACGTTTTCCCCACGCCGAAATGTAGGGGCGGGTTAACCAACAATATTAGCCAATAATTGAGAAACAAAATAAACCCGCCCCCACCCAACCAGCAATCTCAATGCACGTTTTCCACATCAAATAATATCAAACGTTGATGTAGATTGTCTGTGGTGGGGGGCGGGTTTATTTAGATTGTTTGTGGGAATCCAATGTGATTTGTGAACCCGCCCCTACAAGATTTTACGAATCTTTAACTGGTTTCATTGTCGGGAACATCACCGCATCTCGGATGCTTTGAGTATTAGTTAAAAGCATCACCAATCTATCGACACCGATTCCCATTCCGGCACAATTAGGCATTCCCAAAGATAGCGCTTGAATGAAGTCTTCATCCATTGGATGCGCTTCGTCATCGCCTGCATCTTTCTGTGCTAATTGTTCCTCAAACCGCTTTCTTTGCTCTTTCGGATCGTTTAATTCCGAGAAGCCGTTTGAGTATTCCATGCCATTGATAAACAACTCGAAACGCTCGACAAATCCCGGTTTGCTGCGGTGTCCTTTGGCTAAGGGACTGACTTCGATAGGAAAGTCAATGATGAAAGTTGGTTGAATTAGTTTAGGGACAACTAATTTGTCAAAGACAGCATACAACACATAACCTAAACTCTGTTTTTCTAGTTTAGAAAGGTGCAATTCTAGTTTGGTTGCAGAGGCGATCGCACTTTCGAGATCCAAACTGTCAAAATCCAGCCCAAACTCGTCTCTGACAGCTTCTACCATCGTTTTTACTTCCCAGTGTTGGCCGGTAAAACTGGGATATTTTTCACTGTAGTCGAACTTGCGTTCTAAACTAATCATTTGTCCTTGATTGTCAACTTCCTTGACATCCCCAAGTACAGCCTGAGCTGCACAACACATCACATCTTCTACAACTGCTAAAATGTCGAAGTAATCTGCGTAAGATTGGTAAACTTCTACTGAGGTAAATTCGGGATTGTGGGTGCTATCAATGCCCTCATTCCTAAAGGCTTTACCTAGTTCAAATACTCGCTCGAAACCGCCGCAGATTGCCCTTTTCAAGAACAATTCCGGTGCAACTCGCAAATACAAATCCATCTCCAAAGCATTGTGATGCGTGATGAACGGCTTAGCAGCAGCACCGCCGTAAATTGCTTGCAGTGTCGGCGTTTCTATTTCGTAAAAACTCGCATTCCAGAGATAGGAACGGATGCTTTGAACGATGCGACTGCGCAGCATGAAACGATTGAGTGCGTCTTGGTTGCTAGCCAAATCCATTTCGCGGTGACGGCGGCAAACTTCGGGGTCGCTAACTCCATAATAAGCATCGGGAAATTGAATGGTAGCTTTTGATAACAGCGTGAATTCTCGCACTGAAATCGAAAGTTCTCCCTTCTGAGTGCGACAGCCGATGCCTTCGACACCGACAAAATCGCCGACATCAAGCAAAGTTTTAATTTGCTTGAAGCTTAAACCGACTTCGCCGGTGACTACTTTTTTCTCGATTTTGAGCTGTATTTTGTCTGTGGCGTCTTTTAAATCGATGAAGCAAATACTGCCGCTGTCTCGTTTGGAAGTGATCCGCCCGCCTACTCGCATGGAGATTTCTTCGGGGTCATTTTCTCCGTTTTGGAGTTCTTTTCCCGGTTGACTAAATATTTCGCGAACTTGTTGGGCTGTGTGCGATCGCGCGTAGGATTGGCTAGGATACGGTTCTATGCCTTGCGATCGCAGTTCGTCTACTTTTTGACTGCGGACTTCGGCTTCACTCAGAGTCATTACTTATTGCCTGATTAAAATTACCAATATCTTATATCTTGCACTATTCTCGCGAGTTGGCGATCGGGCTGGCTGGGTAATTCATTCCCGGGCTTATGCCGCATCGACTTGCCCTGCCGAGAGTATTTCAACTGGTGCAAGATTTCAGAAACACTAAACTTTATCATAATTGGGCAGTTTTCAGAGCCAATTTGCTAAATAATTAAGATACACGCCAAAATCCCGCCCTCGCCCCGAAATATCTCCGATCGCAAATTGCGATCGACTACACAAAGCGGCGAAACATTAAAAAATTAAGTTGTCTGTCGATCGCAAGTGATGAGATGATATGTAGTGCAGCCTCACGGCAGTTCCACAGAAACTGAACAGCAGAGACGCGGGCGAGCGAACTCGACTCATCGCACCTCTGCCAGAATCGACCACACACACTCTTAGATATAAAAACCAGAATTATGCCTGTTGCAACTCAATCACTCGAAGAACTCTGCATCAACTCTATCCGCTTTCTCGCCATCGACGCGGTAGAAAAAGCAAAATCAGGACACCCAGGACTGCCGATGGGCGCTGCGCCTATGGCCTTCGTGCTGTGGGATCGGTTCATGCGGTACAACCCGAAAAACCCCAAGTGGTTCAATCGCGATCGCTTCGTCCTCTCCGCCGGCCACGGCTGTATGCTACAGTACGCCCTCATG
>CASBQF010000083.1 GCA_949127775.1 Oscillatoriales cyanobacterium PMM_0080 | reverse complement strand
ATCTGCACTTATATTTCACTCAATTGGGAGACAGGAAAACTCATGTCTAACTCTGGTTGAATAATCGATCACTCCCGATCGCCAAAAAGCGATCAATTATTCAGCAAGCCCTAATTAAATTGTAATTCATCTCTCTCTTCTCATCCTCTGTGTCCTCTGCGCTCTCTGTGGTTAAAAACTTCTTAATCTTTAATTCCCGCCGATCGCCACTTTAAATTGTAAATTAGTTAATCCAGCCACTTTTTGACTAGAAACTGCATCCAAACGCACATTAACTTCCACAATTCGACTGTCAATATTCGCATCTCGGAGAGCGAATGTAAGCTAGAGCCAGATGGGCTTTGGCGCCTTTGGCTGCGGCTTAGGCGTCAACTGGGCGCACTTCGGCTATGCGATCGACATTTGCTTTTCCAGTTAACGCAGTATATGATGCACAGCAAAGATATTATTCCAATGGAGCGCGATCGACTGATCGATGGCCTGCTGCACTTGATTTTGCGATCGGAGTCAAATTCTTAAAACTTTAAAAACCCGACTTCTTCAAGAAATCGGGTTTCTAAGTTTCCTGTTTTTTTTAGTCAGGGATTTTCCCCAACCTTTCCGTCAATTCTGCATCTGATAAGTGTGGCAATTGTTGAACAAACAATGTCAATTCTGCCACAGACAATGCCAATAAGTTAGTCACAGCCTGGGGCAGAATATCCTGCAAGTTAGTAACGAACATTTTCAAGACACTTTCAGCTAACAACTTCACCGCTTGTTCTCGCCCCGATTCATCGACTGTCAACATCGATATTGCCATCAACAGAACAGTAAATTCCGCAGCATATAGCTTTGATATCGGAGACAAAAAAGCAGTCATTTTCGGACTTAATTCTCCAAATCTAACTAGCAGAAAATTCTCTAAAATTAACCGCTGCTGTTCTTGTCTGCCTTGTTCTAGTCCTTGTTCTAGTCCTTGTTCTAGTCCTTTTGCACTAGCTCGTTGCTCTGCTGCTTGTATTTGTTCTCGAAAAAGTGGTGCTATCGCCATAATTAACTCCCGCTCTTCTGGCTCTAATTCCTGTGGGGTATCGGCTACTAAATTTGACTGTAGACGATACAGCAATTCTAGCGCGATAATCCGCAACGGATCGGACGTGGCTAAAGCGCTCAATTGGGAAATAGCCCGCTGCTGCACTCCTCCTTTGCCGCTTCTAAAAACCTAGGTAAACCTAGGTATAAACTTCTACGGTGTAAGTTTAAGCAAATCTTCTCGCTTTGCGCGAGCGCTTCCCCGTAGACATCTTTGGGGTTGACCAGAAAACGACCGTTAGAAACGGCATAATAATCGTGTCTACGATTGACTATACCGGATTGCTTGGTCTTTCTATTAAGTTGAGCCCATTGAGTCCATACGTGCTTGTTTGAGTTCACCTCAACATAGGCGGTTATGGAGTCTGGGAGTTTTTCACTTAATCTCATACCTCTACGGGCAATAACTAAAGCAGCGGCTTCATCGCTAGCAAGTCCATACATTCTCAAATACTTGAATAAACCAATAATACTTGTAAAGGCGGGATTGACTGTGATCAATTCAATGCCACGATTACTAAGGATTGAGTTCAATTGTTTGTAGAATTCGTTGTAGGCCCAACTTGAGAGCATTCTGGCATACTTGCGGTTTGTTTCACCTAATCGCTGTTTCTTGTCTGAGAAGTCTAATTCTTCACAAACAATAGGACACTGGAAGGTTATAGCCAACACTGCCAACTTAAGGCAAGCATCAACAATTTGAGCCTGTTGTGCACCCTGGGGCAAACCCACCTGTAAAGGTATTTGATTTTTGGCTTTTAGATTGCCATCAGCATCAACATAAGCCCAACCAATTGAGCCTGGGTTCATGTCAATACCAATACAGCCATAAGCTCGATCAATAGACTGAGGCTTGACAGGGATTGGCGTAAAAGATACCGCTACTTTCCAGCTATGCTCTTTTTTGAATAGATGCCAAGTTTTTGCACCGTAGGTTGCTAATCGGTTAATATTGCGATTAAAATTACCAATGTCGGCTGAAATGCTTTTACCAAAACTTGCCTCAAGACACGTCGGAACTCTAATCTTTAAGATAGAACCATTCCATTGCGCGATACCATTTCCTAGTGTTTCATCTTTAGATCCCACGAAGAACACTTGATCGCGAGGTACGAATACATTAATCGGTGATACCTTCAGGGTAGTCAGCTTATTCTGAACAAGGAAGAGTTTACGCTTTTTGTGGTGGATTTGAAAGTGTAGATTTTGCCAGTTAGTTTCCCTATATTTGAGTGAACAAGACAAAGGAAAGCCACAACCTGTTTTACTATTTTGCCAATTCTTTTTGGAGTAAAACTTGTTGGCTGCTTTGAGTTTTTTCTCTGCCTTCCCTAGCCAAATTTCCATCGACTTTGCCTTACCAGTCAATGTTTTGATATGCAATGAACGATGTTCTTTGGCACTGTCAACCTTACCTTTGGCGTAAGCGATCACCCCATTTGCGTGACGCTTGTTAATAGAGTAGGTTGTTTGAAGGTGACTGTTCCATTTTGATTTATTGAATTCGATTGAACTCAATAATTGATCAACCGTTTCAATAGCAGCCAGCCTAAAGATAGAAGCAAAGGCGGTTAAAAACATCTCCATCTGACTGAAGCCTAAAGCGTTCAGTTCTGATTCGGGAGTGGGTAGTCCTTTGATGTAGGTTAGGGATGGCATTGATTCGACTTCTCAATGTGGTTATATCTGTGACTGTTTTTAATTCCGCTAATTCCCCAATGCTGAGCCAGTCTGTCTATGTCATACCCAGAATTTATCCTCTGAATCATCGGTAAATCTAGGTATTTTGGCAACAGTCGTCAACCCTATTTATAAACATAAAAAACCTGAAGCTGGAAACTTCCAACTTCAGGTTTTTAATAACTCCCCGGGTAGGATTTGAACCTACGACCGATCGGTTAACAGCCGATTGCTCTACCGCTGAGCTACCGAGGATTGAGGCTTTTTGGTCAGCCACATTTACTAATAGTACCGGAACTTATTAGATTTAGCAAGGCCTTTGACAAACTTTTTTTTTGTCATACAGCGAGAGGGTTTGGGTGCATCTCAATGAGTGAAGAGGGCGAAGCATGACCGCATATAAGTTATTGGTTATACTCTCATATTTACGGAGGTCATGCTTCGCCCCTACAGATATATTTTCTTGCGCCCAGATGCACCCGAGGGTTTGGGCTACTAACGCAGCCCCATTCTCAACTTGGCGAGGCGTTGCTGCGATTCTGGATCGAGGGAACTGGCCAGAAAGCGACTGGAACTATGTTTTCGAGATTTGTGCTGGCGCTCGCTGCGACGTGCGGTGGATTCTACTTCAGCAGCAAGTTGATCGGCTGACATCCATTCGGCGCCGTAGCCGACGACGGTCAATTGCTGCGCTCGATCGGACGTGGCGACAATCATACGACCTTTGCCTTTGATCGATCGCAACTCGTAGCGCAAATTAGCACAAGATTTTTCAATATAAGTATCTGCTGTCTGACCAAAATCAGTGTAGTGCACCGATAAATTTTTAGTAATAATTTCTTTAACACTGGGAGTATCTCGATAGTGGGCGTCAAACACGAGTCTGGCCTCAAAATCTTGAACAGCGCTGTAGTTAACTAAAACCTCAATCAACTCGCGGCGAGCTGTTTCCATTTCGTCGCGATCGCGCTTCTCTCGGAGTCGAGGCCAAAGTCCAATTATGTTATAGCCGTCTACAAGTAAAACTGCTTGCGATACATAGGGTGACATGGTTCAAGGCTGAATAGCTCCAGCACATATAGGACATTATTTGTTGACAGATCAAAGCTTTGTTGCATTTTATTACAAATTGATATCTAATTGCTAGCTTCGATGATCGCAGCAAAAACTTAACCCCCCAAATCCCTAAGTGCCTGGGGTTTTGGGGGGTAAAATTTGGTCGCGCGCGATCGATAAATTTGCCGGCTTATTCGACAGATTCCACCGATACGGGCGATGGCTTACGCCCCGCTTCGCTACGGACAACCGTCGGCAGAGATATTTTCTCAACCGCAGGAGTACAGCCCAGCCACTGCACCGACAAGTCCGCAAACTGCTGCGGAAGCCCGCTCACGCAAAAACGAGTCGGCAGCGCTTCGGCAGCATTCCGCAGCCCCAAAATCTCCAATTCTCTCGCCGCGGCAGCCACCACACGCACCGCAGGATCGATTAAATTCACTCCAGCAGGCAAGAGCGATCGCAGCACGGGAGCCAACAGCGGATAATGAGTGCACCCGTAAATCAGCGTATCGATACGCTGCTGAATCAAAGGAGCCAAATATTCTCGCGCCACCTCAGAAGTATAAGGATCGTGAATCCGGTTTTGCTCCACCAGTGGTACAAAAGCTGGACAGCTAACCTGCCACACCCGACAAGAATCGTCCATTTCCAAAATCGCATTTCGATAGGCATTGCTAGCAGCCGTAGCCGGAGTTGCGATCACCCCGATCCGCTTGCCTTGCTGCACCGCAGCCTGGGCCCCCGGCAGAATTACTCCCAGCACCGGAATATCAAACTCAGCCTGCACCATCTCCATCGCTAAAGCAGAACTGGTGTTGCAGGCCATAATCACCATTTTCACATTCTGTTCAACCATCCAGACCATAATTTCGCGCACAAAATGCACAATTTCTGATGCCGCGCGAGTGCCGTAAGGCAGCCTTGCCGTATCTCCAAAATAAAGTATTGATTCGTTGGGTAATTGTTTGTATAACTGCGTCAAAACAGTCAAACCACCCACACCACTGTCAAAAATACCGATTCTTTGTTGACTGTTGTCTGTTGACTGTTCTCTGTTGACTGTTGACTGTTGACTGTTGTCTGTTGTCTGTTCTCTGTTGTCTGTTGTCATTAGTTACCAATTCCCAATTACCAATTACCAATGCCCTGTTTGGCCAATGCCCTGTTTGGCCAATGCCCATTATCTTTGTTGAAGATAAACTAAGATGCCGCGAGCGATCGAAGCCGCCATTTGACTGCGGTAAGCTGGATCGGAAAGTCTAGCAGCATCTTCAGCACCTGTGACAAAACCGACTTCCAGCAACACAGAAGGCATAGAACTTTTCCTCAAAACATAAAATCTCGCCTGCCGCACCCGGCGGTCAGTCGCCCCCGTCCCATCCAAAATACTGGCGTGAATCACCCGGGCTAAATCTTGCCCGCTATCAAAATAATAAGTCTCAATTCCGCTAATATCCGGGCGACTCATATTAATCGCATTAGCGTGAATGCTGACAAACAAACTAGCATTTACCCGTGATGCCAAAGAAACTCTCGGTTCTAGGTCTATTTCGCTGTCGTCAGTCCGAGTCATCACCGCTTGCACACCCTGCTGTTCTAAGATCCTCGCCACCTGATACGAGATATCTAAAACAATTTCCTTCTCCTGAATGCCCCCAATCCCGACTGCACCAGGATCGCGGCCGCCGTGGCCAGGATCGATCGCCACTACGATGCGGCGGTTAGAAGCTTGGGGCAAATCGCCCGCTCCGAGAGTCCTTCTGGGCAACGGTTGCGGATTTGGATCGCGAGTCAAAGGTGACTGCGCGCTAGCACTCGATCGCAACTGCAAAGACAGCAACTGCGGGCTCTGTCTCGTCACCCTGCCTACCTGTACCCCCGATCGCGGCTGCACCCAAATCACCACAGTATCCGCGTCTTCCTGGCTAGCAGTAAACGATACAGGACTGTTGGCATCAAGCTGAGGAATTTGCCCCGCCAGGGAACTAGAAGCGACCCGAATCCAGTAAGCTTTCGACGCCTGATCCCACCCGCTGGTATAGGAGACTTGGCGGTCAGTTCTTACTACCAGTTGCGTGCCGTTACTAGCTAAATCGATCGACTGAACTCTGGCTAAAGTACCTTGAGCTGGCCTGGAAACAGGTACAGGTTGGGAGCGCGTGAGCATTGGCGGACTTGTTCCCCCTGGCGATAGCACAACACCGCCCGAATTACTAGATGCCCGCCATTGAGCATTAGAACTCTTCATCCGCAAAGTCACGCGGGTAACGGGCGGGTCTGTTGGCAGTTGCCGGACTTCAATCTTATCAATCCCGTGCTTGCCATTGGTTTGAGGCTGTTGGCCGCCCGCGCCCGGAGCTAAAGTAGCCCCTTCAATATCCAGGGTAGCGATGTCTCCGGCCCGACTTTGTTGAAAATTAATTTGGGGGCGCCCGCCCGAAGTGCGGACTAAAAAGCCATCCGCCGTCACCTGAACGTTCTGAACTACAGTCGCCTCGCCCGACTGGGCGGCAGGTGCTGAAGATTCAACCGATAACCTTTGTCCCCCGGGTTCTGAAACCGAATTTTGAGTCCCTGCGCGCACCGGTGTCGGCAAATCGACTGTCCACTCGCTGGGAGAAATCCCTCGGAATTTTACTTGCTGGGGGTCTAAAGTAAACCCGTCTCTGAGCTCTACCACAATTCTGGTGGTATTGTTGTCAAACTGACCTACCCGCACCGATTCGATCGCCCCTGAGAGCGGTTTGTTGGTCGAGGGACTGCCCAGACTCGTTCCCGGTAAGTCGATTACCAACCGCGTCGGGTTGAAAATCAGTTGAGCCTTGGGTTGTACTCCCCCGTCTGTTGTAATATAAAGCCGGTTCTCCGAAGCATCAAACCGCCAAGATTGCAGTCTAGCTGCTTCGGCGGCTCCGGCGAGCAAAAATACACTTAAGAAACTCGGTAGTAGCCACTGGAATTTCACGACAGTTTTTCCTCATTTGCGTTACTGCTAAAAGCTGGAAGGGTGCTGCTTGCCCGTCGAGTGGCTTTCAGCAGTTAGCCGCCAGCCGACTGGGACACGGCGGCCGTCAGTTGTGGGCTAAATTGACTTTTTTAGGCATTAAAGGGCTCCAAAATGCTAGATTCTGGCATTTTTTAACTTTCCCATCTACTTGGGGGCGATCGGTTATAAGCTGACTGAAAGATTGTTGGTACAAGGGAAGGTATTTATTTTTAGAAGCAAGAAACAAGATGTTTCAAGAAGCTAGAAGGTAGAATTTTAGGGATCTTCAAGGGAAAGGTTTCAGAGCTTCTTTAATATTGGCGCAGCTCGTTACGGTAAGGGTCATAATCCGCTCTTTGTGTTAGGTTTTGTTCTAACTTTTCATCGACCACCTCGATAACTTAACAACCTATTTCGCAAACAATCAGGATTTCCCAGATTGACATGACTTTTAGATAACTCCCAAATATTAATCCTAGACAAACTGGCAGATATTTTTGGAAAAGCATTTTTGCTGACAGTTGAGAGTCAAACAAAACTATATAGTGCCCCTGCTTTCTTTTTTTCTAGATTTTTTATAATCAGGGATTTTCACTGCTGTTTGAAACTTAGTTTGGCGATCGCGCTCACGCCCGCTAAGGTTACACTATGATAGCTAGTCCATGCTTTTTGCAGTAACCGGAGAGTGTTTTGTGTCACCGGGAGCGGGTAATGCTTTGTCATCAACACTCTTTGATCGTGCACGATCGACACCCTGAGCATTGGTTGGTTGACGGGGGAAAAAGTTTTGACAGTAGATATAGTTATCGCAGTTGTGATTTTGGGCCAGTAAAAACAGTCGATCGGCTTCTGGATAAAACCTGTGATTTGGTTTGATGACCTGCCTTTCGATTAACTGCATAACTTATATGTATACTATCAGTTAGAGAAGATACACTATCTTGGCGATTGTGTCAATGTCTGACTTTATGAAAAAAGCGACCATAAAACTAGATAAATGACCTCACCGAAAGACGAAGACTTGCTTGACCGCTGGAGTCGCCCCTCGCCTAAAAAGTTGTTGAGGTTAGTTCAAGAGTTTGGTCATACCATGCCACCAGTGCGATCGAGTTCTAACAACTTTATTTGTGAGCAGGAGCGATACCCGCAAGTTCTTTTTGTCAATTAGCAACGCACCGCGTGTCTAATCAACAGCGCTGCAATTCGCATTCAGGCCACAGGTGCAAAATTCCGGCTCAACCAGTTTAAAATTGCTTGATTTACTTGTTCCGGGCATTCATCCTGGGGACAGTGGCCCGCATTATCTAATTCAACTAGCTCTACACACTTAGGATTGCATTCGACAAATTGGTGGGGGCGGGCGAACCGAGGCGGAATCATTCGGTCTTGTTTGCCCCAAATTAACAACATCGGGATTGTTAAATTTCGCATCACAGTCTTGACACCAGGGCCACATTCTGCATTGCCTACAGCTTTAAATAAAGCGCAGAAGGCGCGGGCGGCTCCCCGATCGCCGGCCGGCCCTGCTAGAATTTCCACTAATTCGTCAGTAACAGCTTCGGGGCTGGCGTAGGCAAATCCCACCCAACGGCGGACAACCGCAGGCTTGCTGGCCAAAGAAAACAGAGGTCTGAGTACGATCGGGGAAACAAACAAATTTTCAACCGCCAAAATCGCCGGGAGGAGCCACGCCGGCACTGCCTCGGCTCGCACAGAGGGGTCTGGAAGGCTAATCATCACCGTGCCGGCAACCATGTCCGGGTGAGCGGCGGCGGCGGCCAGACAAATTAGGGAGCCGATCGAGTTTCCTGCCAAAATCACAGGCTCTCGGATAAAAGTCAACCAAAAATCATAGACTTGATCGACCCACAAAGGCACAGAGTAGTTGACCGGAGCTTTTTGGGAAGCGCCAAACCCCAACAAATCCAAGGCGTAAACCGTGTGATTTTCGGCTAGTGGGGCGAGATTTTGGCGCCAGTGACCGATCGAAGCCCCAAACCCGTGCAGTAAAATAATCGGTGTTGTTGAGGTAGCGGAGGCGATTGGTTTGGCCTCGGAATCTTCAAGTTCGATCGAGCCTTGATTTCGTGCCCCATCCGGCCGCAAATAAGTGTAGCGAGTTTGCCAACCCCGCCACATCCAGTCTCGTTGAGTTCCCACCCGTTGGTGCCATTGCAGAGAATTTGTCAATTTTGCCTCAGATCGCAACATAAATTTACCAAAAATAATGGGTTTAAAGCCCCGTCCTTCCCTCGACGGCTTTCTTTAAGTGTGGTATACTTACGCTAGTTATGTCAGCGTAAGTATGCTTGTTTTTGAGGTAAAACTAGAGGGACTTGCACAGCAGTACGAGCGGCTCGATGAAGCCATTCGTACTGCTCGCTTTGTCCGCAATAGCTGCCTTAGATACTGGTTGGACAACTTGGGGATTGGCAAGTACGAGTTGAGCGCCTATTGCGCTGTTCTCGCCGCATTGTTCCCGTTCGCCGGCAAACTTAACTCCCAAGCTCGACAAGCTTCTGCGGAGCGGGTTTGGAGTTCTATCGCTCGGTTTTATGACAACTGCAAAAAAAACAAGCCTGGGAAGAAAGGCTTCCCACGCTTTAAGAAGCATCAAACACATGGGTCTGTTGAATATAAAACAACGGGCTGGAAGTTGTCGTTCGATAGACGAACTATCACCTTCACTGATGGGTTTGAAGCAGGAAGCTTCAAGATGTGGGGAACTCGTGACCTGCACTTCTACCAGTTGAAGCAGATTAAGCGAGTGCGTGTTGTTCGTAGAGCTGATGGGTACTACGTTCAGTTTTGCCTTGACCAAGAACGGGTAGAGAAGAGAAAGCCAACGGGTAAGACTGTTGGACTGGATGTTGGATTGACTCACTTCTACACCGATTCGGACGGTCAGACAATCGAGAACCCCCGTCATCTGAGAAAGTCCGAGAAAGCGATAAAGCGTCTTAGTCGTAAACTTTCTCGCACGACCAAAGGCTCGAAAAACAGAGCCAAAGCGAGAAATCGCCTGAGTCGAAAACACCTCAAGGTAAGTAGGCAGCGTAAAGATTTTGCCGTGAAGTTGGCAAGATGCGTCATCCAGTCTAACGACTTGGTTGCCTATGAGGACTTGCAGGTGCGTAACATGGTTAGAAACAGACAACTGTCAAAGTCTATATCTGATGCTGCGTGGTCGGCTTTCCGTCAATGGTTAGAATATTTTGGCAAGGTGTTTGGTGTGGTAACGGTTGCCGTACCACCGCACTACACTTCTCAAAACTGTTCCAACTGTGGGGAAGTCATCAAGAAGTCTTTGAGTCAAAGAACACATCGCTGTCACCATTGTGGTTTTGTAATAGACCGAGACTGGAATGCCGCAATTAACATACTTGAGTTAGCACTCCGTACCGTGGGGCACATGGGAACGTTAAACGCCTCTGGAGACATCGACCTCTGCATTGGTGAGGCAACTCCTCAATGTAAGCCGAGTCGTGGAAAGAGGAAGCCCAAGAAGTGATTCTTGGAATCCCCGTGCGTTCACGCCGGGGAGGATGTCAAACTTGCTTATACGTATTCTACAAGGCAAATCAGGCGACTTGGGGACTTGCCAGACCGGGCGGTATGAATAATAAAAGCCGTTTTACCTCATCCTTAACCCTTGAGCCTAAATTTTTGACCGTTTTGTCGTCGGGCGGGCTTTCTTGGCAGGCCTCGTGTGTGAAGTTAAAATAAAACTACGCAGAAATTCAGCCAGACTGAGTAGAATAGCAAGTATTGTAAGAATTCGTTTACGATCGTCTAAATATTCCCCAAGGATGAAGCTGAGGGGAGACAGGGCACGGTAGTACGTCCGGTAAGGGTAAAATCTTACAAAACAGTTCGATCGGTCGATCGTGAAATATTGACCGACCGAATCTGTAACTATCAAAAAGCTTCAATATTAAACTACTGCTTGTAATAACAATTCATGCCTGTGATTGAAAGAAGACAAAATCGCAATCTACCCCAGATCAATGAAAACATTCGATACCCCAAAATCCGGGTGATCGATACCGACGGCGCGCAACTAGGGATATTGACGCCCGCAGAAGCGCTGCGCCTCGCCGAAGAAAAAGAACTCGACCTCGTACTCGTCAGCGACAAAGCTGACCCGCCCGTATGCCGGGTAATGGACTACGGGAAGTACAAATTCGAGCAGGAAAAGAAAGCGCGAGAAGCAAAGCGGAAGCAGCACACTGCCGATGTTAAAGAAGTGAAGATGCGCTACAAAATTGAAGAACACGACTACCAAGTGCGCCTCAAACTAGCAGACCGCTTTATCAAATCTGGGGACAAAGTAAAAGCCACGATCATGTTCAGAGGTCGGGAAATCCAACATAGCAACCTAGCAGAGGACTTGCTCAAGCGCATGGCGACAGATTTGCAGGAAATCGCCGAAGTGCAGCAAGCCCCGAAAAAAGAGGGACGCAGTATGATGATGCTGCTGTCGCCGAAGAAAGTATAAATAGATAGTCCGTAACTCAGACCTAAAGGGACAGCTTGAAGAGAGCGCTCTCTTCAAGCTGTGCCCAAGGACTTAAGCCTTAACTGGCAAGTGTTTTTTGAGTCAAGACATCCTGTGGATGCGACTAAGAGTAAAGAGCCCTGTCATCTGCAATTAAATAGTCTTCAAGTCACGCTCGGCAGTGTTTTAGGTCTCAAAAGCTCTGATAACATTGACAGACAAGCGAACATTACCCGAAAGGGCGGGCGAGACAACCATATCTCCACGGAGGGGCATCGTCGT
>CASBQF010000082.1 GCA_949127775.1 Oscillatoriales cyanobacterium PMM_0080 | reverse complement strand
CTGGTCGTCCTGGCCGTCCTGGTGTGGCTCCTGGTCGTCCCGCCGGGCCAGTGGCTCCTGGTCGTCCGCCCGGGCCAGTGGCTCCTGGTCGTCCGCCCGGGCCAGTGGCTCCTGGTCGTCCTCCCGGGCCAGTGGCTCCTGGTCGTCCGGTTGTACCTGTACCTGTTGGGAAACCCGGTACAGAGGGCAGTCCGGGTATGGATGCTGCGGGATTTCCTGCGATGTTTGGGGAACCTGCTGGTCTTCTAGCACCGGGGCGTCCAGGGGTTCCTTGGGGACGCGCTGGAATTCGAGGTCTCCATTGCGGAGGAACCGGGGTGAAGGGCAAGTTGGGAAGACTTGCCACCTCTGCTGGGCTTTGCGGCTTGGGAAGTTCGGCAATTGTGCCACGCCCACCGCGGCCTCCCGTCCTTGGCCGCTGTACGGGCGTCCACTGAGGCGGGTTTCTATCGTCTGGCAGTTTGGGCAGATTTGGCACTTGCCGAGTTGGCAGATTGGGCAGTTCTCCCAGAACCCCGCCAACGTCTGTTCTGAACGGTTGAGGGGAAAGCGTGGAGAATGGGTCGTTTACTTTGCCAGGAGGAATCAGAGTCTGTGGAATTGCTGTCCGTGGCTTATTGGTCTCAATGTCTGATTGAGCTTGTCTTGCACGTTCGTCCGGGTTGGTAGGTCGAATCAAGCCGGGGGGCTGCGCCGCTACTACGGGGGAGGGGAATGTTTGACCTGGTGGAGTGGGACTTGTGGCCGTGGCGCCGGGTGTTCCGGGAGCGTTGGCGGCTGGTGAGGGAGATGCTGCATCTGGACTGAGAGTAGGACTAGGAGTGGGACTGGCTGTGTTGCCACCCCCGTCACCGCCGCATCCCCCGATCGAGAAAGCCAGCATTCCTATAGTTGCAAAATATAAAAGTTTACGCATTACCGATCGCCCCAAACGCCTGACTTTTAAGTGATCCAAATGGCTAGCGCAGTTGCTGCCATTTGCCGCCTTAAGTTTACCTGTGTTTGATGGTATGCGATCGCTTTGAAATTGCCAAGTTTTCACTCTTTATTTGATGTTGAAGCGGGGGCTGGATTTTTGAGAGCAGGTTAGCATATCAATGGTGCTGGTTGTTTGGCATATTTCATCAGTAAATGAATTCCCGTGGTGGTAAAAGTGATTTTCAAACAGATTTGGCGATCGGGCATTGTTTCTCTGACCGTTTTGGCGGCAGTTGGCTCGGTGGGTGGCTCCGAAGTGCATTTTCATTCAGATCCGACACTATTTTCCACAATTAAGCAATCGGCTTTGCTGACAAAAAACCTCGGTAGCCCGGTGAGCAAGCAGCCAGAAATTAAGGTAATGAGACTGATGTCTCCTGTGAGTTTCCAGCAGATCGATCGCGCTTCAACACCAAACTCGGGAGCCCTAACTGGCAATGTGTACTCTCAGTTTCGCAGGGGCACATCAACTCCTGGTACTCAACCGCCGGCAAATTCACCTGCTAATCAAAAAGTATTTCAAGCTAAAATCAAGCGCCGGGCTGGCGGGACGCCAGTGATTGACGTGGTATTCAACGGCAGTAAGACTTTTGAGATGATTGTCGATACCGGGGCGAGTGGCACTTTGATTACTCAACGGATGGCGACTGCACTGGGAGTGAAGCCTGTGCGCACGGAAAGAGCGGGGATCGCTGACGGTAGTGTTGTCGAGTTCCCGATCGGGCGCGTACAGTCGATCGGTGTTGGCGGTGCTCAGATCAGAAATGTCGAAGTGGCGATCGCCAAGCAAATGGAAATTGGTCTGCTCGGCCACGATTTCTTTGGCAATTACGATGTCAAAATCAAAAAAGATGTTGTCGAGTTTTATGTCCGTTGACCGAAAAGTGAGCTGACTCAAAAACCGATTTTTGCTCAATTCCCTTGACACTCCCCAGCCTCAAGGCTCTTAAATTTCTTGCTTGAGGCAGTAGCAAAATGCAGCTAAGTGTGGTAATATTTTGATTGTTTAAAAAGCCATTGACCTATTCCTAAAAATCCTGCAACAGAAGCATGGCCTCTGTTGGTCAACTCCGTAACAGTATCCGACTGTAGATTCACCGTTCAAGGCAAGGCGATGAATTGCACAAGAAGCAAAGCAGGTGGAAATTAGTTCCAAAAATGCTGTCGTTGAAGCAACTTTGCTTGATATTATTCAGTAGCAGCGCCAAAAATCTGTAAACTGATGGACGGAAGATGTTCCGCAAAATTCGGAAGTCAGGGCGATCGAGAAATTAATTATTGTAAATAGGGTATTCGCATGGCACAAGCGTCTGTATCTCCTGTAGTGCTGATTATTTTGGACGGCTGGGGTTATCGTGAAGAAAAAGACGGAAATGCGATCGCACAGGCGAAAACACCCGTGATGGACAGTCTCTGGGAAGTCTATCCCAGAACTCTGATTCGCACTTCTGGCAGAGCTGTAGGACTTCCCGACGGGCAAATGGGCAACTCGGAGGTGGGTCACTTGAATCTGGGCGCAGGCCGTGTGGTTCCTCAAGAGTTGGTACGGATCTCCGATGCAGTGGAAGATGGTTCTTTGTTGAGCAATCGGGCCCTGGTTAAGCTTTGCGAAAAAGTCCGCGCCAGTCACGGCAAGTTACATCTAACTGGTCTTTGTTCTGAGGGCGGGGTTCATTCCCATCTCAGTCATATTCAGGGTTTGCTGAAATTAGCCAAAGCACAGGGAATAGCTGAGGTTTGCATTCACGCAATTACAGATGGCCGCGATACTACTCCGAAAGAGGGTGTTGAAGCTCTAGGAAAAATTGAAAGTTATATAGAGCAGATAGGAGTCGGTCGGATTTCGACGATCGGCGGTCGCTATTATGCGATGGACAGGGATAAGCGCTGGGATCGGGTGCAACGCGCCTATGATGTGATGACGACTGAGGATGCGCCTGATGGTCGATCGGCAGTTGAGGTGTTGCAGGCGTCTTATGCTGAAGGAGTGACCGACGAGTTTGCAATTCCGACTCGGATTGCGCCCGGAGCGGTGGCATCCGGGGATGGGATGATTTTCTTTAATTTTCGCCCGGACAGGGCTAGAGAATTGACTCAGGCTTTTGTGGCTGCGAATTTTAATGGGTTTGAACGGCAGTTAATTGAGCCGCTGACTTTTGCCAGTTTTACTCAGTACGACCCGAAACTGTCGTCGGTGTTAGTGGCTTTTGAACCGCAGAATTTGAACAATATTCTGGGCGAGGTGATTTCTAAGCACGGTTTACGGCAGTTGCGGACGGCGGAAACCGAAAAGTACGCTCACGTGACTTATTTTTTTAATGGGGGTTTGGAAGAGCCTTTTGAGGGGGAAGACCGGGAAATGGTGCAGAGTCCGATGGTGGGTACCTACGATGAGGCACCGGAAATGTCGGCGGCGCTAGTGACGGATGGAGTGCTGGCGGCTATTGAGAAGGGCATTTATTCGTTTGTGGTGATTAACTACGCTAATCCCGATATGGTTGGTCATACGGGGATGATGGATGCGACGATAATTGCGATCGAAACTGTAGATAAATGTCTCGGGCGGCTGGTGACTGGCGTTACCAAAGCTGGGGGAACGGCAATTATTATTGCTGACCACGGCAATGCTGAGCAGATGTTCGACGAGAACAGGAATCCTTGGACGGCTCACACTACTAACCCTGTTCCGTTTATTCTAGTGGAAGGCGAAGGTCTGAAGATTCCGACTCACGGAACTGATGTTCCATTGAGGGAGGACGGTTGTTTGGCCGATATTGCGCCGACGATTCTGGAGCTGTTGAGGTTGCCTCAGCCCCCGGAGATGACAGGACGCTCTATGATTGAACCCGCTAAGTTTGAAGTTCGGGCCAATCGCAGTCCGGTGCGAGTCCGGTTGTAACAAAGATCCTAAAGGTAGGTACATGGCACTGCTATGTCCCTACCTAAATTGTGCTACGGTGTCCCGAAGGAGATTGTGCGCGATCGACCAGATTTGATACGATAATGAATTACTGATTACTAATTACCAATTACCCCGAATTATGAATATTGTTTCTGTTTTACAAGTTATCTGGTCTGTGTCTGCTTTAGGACTTGTAGTTTTTGTATTGCTGCACAGTCCTAAAGGCGACGGCATTGGCGGGATTGGCGGCCAAGCTCAATTGTTTACCAGCGCCAAGAGTGCCGAGACATCTCTTAACCGAATCACTTGGGGTTTGGCTATTGTTTTTATGGGTTTGACTATAATTTTGAGTGCTGGTTGGTTAACTCCTAAATTATAGGATTAGGATTTTTAACCGCAGGTGAACGCAGATGAATGCAGATAATATCAAGTTAATCTGCGTTTATTTGTGCCTATCTGCGGTTGCAAAAATGCGGTTGTGGCAAGTTACAAGAAAATTGCGATCGCTGGCAGTGTTTTCCTTGGCTTTATCTTGTTTTAGCCTGATAATTTTTATTCAGGTTAATACTCCTGCTGCGAGCCCTCCTCTCTCCGATAGTGCGCCGATTTCACAACTGGTTCACGCTTTGCCACCAACGCTGGCTAATTGGCAAGATGTAACTAATAGTGGCGATTATTTTGACCAGGTTAAACCGCCGAATATCGGTCATTTGGTTTGGTCAAAATTTCCGATCGCAGTTTATGTCGAGCATCCGCCCAATACTAATCATTCTCAAGATTGGATAGAGGCTGTGTTGGCGGTTGTCCGGGAATGGGGCGTTTATTTGCCTTTGGAAGTGGTGGAGAATTCGGAGGTTGCTGATATTAAAATTTTACGTCAGGCTCCGCCTTTGCGCCAAGGAGTTTTGCGATCGCGATCGGGAGAAGCTACCTACGAATTGTACACCACTCACGAAGGTGATAAAACTATATTATCTCATCGGTTTTCGGTTTATTTGAATCCGAATCAAGTGGGTAAGTATGTTTCGGCGACGGCGCGGCACGAGTTGGGGCACGCTTTGGGAATTTGGGGCCACAGTTTGATGGAAAGTGATGTGCTTTATTTTTCTCAAGTGAGAAATCCTCCGACTATCTCGGCGAGGGATGTTAATACTTTGAAGCGGGTTTATGAACAGCCTACTCGCTTGGGATGGTAATTGTAGTTTCGGGCGAATGGAATTCGCGACTATACAAACGAAGTCCACCTTCGCGGACTATAAGAACACGATAGTTAATAGGAAATATTAGAGTAATGAAAGATGAATGTTTTGGGATTGTGCCGATTTTTGGAAATGAAGCTGACACTTTGTTTTTGTTGATTCAACATCAAGCTGGACATTGGGCGTTTCCGAAAGGTCACGCAAATCCGGGGGAATCTTCAGCGGAAACGGCTAGACGGGAATTTGCGGAGGAAACTGGTATATCCGATTTTGAAATGCTGGATGAGCCGAATTTTACGGAACATTATTCTTTTCTTAAGGATAGGGAGCCGATTGAAAAGACTGTGACTTATTTTTTAGGCTTTGTCAATTCGATGGAGGTGGTTTTGCAAGTGGAGGAAGTTCAAAATTATGCTTGGGTTTCTGGTGAGGAAGCTGTTAAGTTGATTACTTTTGATGCCAACCGCTTAATGTTCGAGGAAGTTAAGGCATATTTGGACGGGAGATAAGACTCGGCGGTTTAAATCGCGTCTACACAAACGTAGGCGTTAGCCTTCCCGAAGGGTAGTCCGGATGGTGCGCGGACTAAGAAAATTTAAGACTGATTTGGTATAATTTATGATTGAGAAACCCGGTAACTTTTGCGATACCGGGTTTTTTTAGGCTCAGGTTTTGTTGGCGAATCTTGCTGCCAATCTCAGGTTATTTGTTGATTTTCTGGGTTTTGGCGTGTTGTTTCAAGCGAGAGAAAATGTTGTAGGCGTCTGGGCCGGGATTATCGTGTTCGATAACGCCGTCGATGGGGCCGTCAATGGCTTTCCAAGCTGGAAATCCGCCTTTTAGTTCCGCTACTTTTCTAAAGCCTGCTGCGCGGAGAAGATTGGCGGCTTCGGCTGTTTGTTGGTCGGTTTCTCCGTAGATGTAGATGTCGCGGACGGGTTCTAGGCTGGATTTTGCCCGATCGACTAATTCGTCTATTGGCATGGGTTGGGCGCCGGTAATGCGACTATTGTTGAAGCTTTCAAAATCGCGCACATCAATGATTGTGAGTCCGGGTTCGCCCCAATCTAAACGATCTTTGAGATCGTGGCTAGATGCTTGGGCTTTTAAACCAGGAGGGGTAGGAACAATATCGGGAAGTTTTTCTTTGATGTCTGAAATTTGGTCGGGAATAGTTTTCATGGGAATCAGCAACTCATTACTTTGTTGGTAATGTAACGAAATGTTTTGCTTGAATGCGTCTTTCTAAAGGTAGAATTTGGTATTGAACTAAAGTCGCACTTAAGCTGGGTTTTCGGGTTTTCGCCTAAAGTTGCGATCGCTTTTTTTGTTGAGTTTGCTAAGCTGTCCTGGGTTGTGATGCGGATTGTTTGGATTAAAAAGTGCGCCTGTCCAACTATTTATTGATCAAACGATCGCAATTTAGTCAATTCCAATTATTTTTAAAGGAAAAACGATGTAATGTTTATCTGCCTCGCTGTGAAGAAATTTTTAATGCGCCGATTTATCTCCAAAAGATGCGATCGAAACCTGAGTTTTTGGCATTAGTATCAGCGGAGTTTCGATGGGACATATATATTTGCAGTATCCAACTACCATCGCCTCAAACTTGTTAGTAAGCTTCAATTGTATGTTATACCATTTTTCTGACCTATGTGCTATTGATGAATTCTTAGCCCCCCCTTACTAAGGGG
>CASBQF010000081.1 GCA_949127775.1 Oscillatoriales cyanobacterium PMM_0080 | reverse complement strand
CCCTCTTAGGTAGGGGCGGGTTGAGCTTCGGAATTTATGAAATAATCGACTATATCAAGGCAAAACCCGCCCTCTTGTGGTTTGCTATATTGTTCAAACACTCAACACTCAACATCACCTATATCACTGATTCAAATTATTGCGCAGCGCTAACTCTTGACGCTTCACTTCCGCCAGTAACTCAGCATTTTGCATAATTACACCGACTTGTTTATTAAATGTCTGCATATATTTTTGATCGTTTTCGTCGAAACTTACCTGAAAGCAGTCCGGTACATCTTCTTTATGTACATCCGTCGATTTAGGATCGTCCTTGAATTTAGTTTTATTGATTAACTGAGTAACTGCAATTAACTCATCATCAGGATTCCAAACGGGCATACAAAGCAAACTACAAGTCCGATATCCGGTTTGTTTATCCGTCTTTTTAGAAGTTTCAGAATCAGGATAATCATAGAGATCGAAAGGAATATTTAAAGGAATTCCCATTTCAGCAACTTTACCAACATAACCTTGCCCGATCGGTACTCGCACTGTCTTCACCGTACCATCTTCAAAAGGAATCTCTGCCCACAAATCATTCATTTCTCGATCGATCACCCAAAAAGTGCTGCGATCGGCATTCATTAAGTCTTTTGCCGATTCCATCACTCGTTGGATAATCGAATCAATTTCTAAGCTGCTTTGGCTAACGGAACGAGTAGCAGCCATCAGAGCAGCCGCAACTCTTTGTCCTCTAGCTGTTTTGTGATAAGAACGAAAACTTTCTAAGATCATTTGAATCAAGTTAGCATCTTCAGCAAACCGCTGTTCATCAAGTTCAGTAAACCCTAGCAATTCAATTTTGTCTGACAAACTTGCTGTGCGATCGTAAAACTTCTTGATTTTATTAATTAACTGAATTACAGCTACTAAATTTCCCTGTTCATTTAACAGCGGTAACGTTAACATAGTATAAGTTCTATACCCATTTTTTTTGTCTAATTCTTTTGCCACTTGCGAACGAGAGTCGTCGTAAAAATCAAAAGGAATATTAACACTTTGTTTCGTGAAGGCCACCTCACCGACAACTCCTTTATTTGCGGGAACCCGAATTTCTAACGACCGATCGCCATCCTGCCCCGCTTCAGCAATAATCGACCAAAACTCATTCTTTTCTTCGTCTAAAAGAAAAATGGTTGTGCGATCGGCATTCAAAGACTTACCCATTTTTGAAGTAATCGATCGCAAAGTAGCGTCAAGAATATTATCAAATCCCTCACCATCCATCACCTGATTTAGCATTAACAAAGTTTGGCTAACCACATTTTGCGGATGGTCTTCGGCCTGCTGTCTCAGCACAGCAAATTGTCTAGCATTGTGTAGTGCAACCCCAACTTGAGAGTTAAAAATCTGCATATATTTTTGACTGTTGGTGTCAAAACTATTTTCAAAACATTCTGGCGCCTCCGGCCAAGTTTCGGGATCGTATTCTGGGAAATCTCCAGGCTTTCTTTTGTTAATTAATTGAGTCACTCCCAGCAATTCACCATCAGGACTACAAACAGGCATACACAACAAACTGCAAGTACGATATCCTGTTCGGCGATCGGTTTCTTTGGAAATTGTTGATTCGGGATGATCGTACAAATCAAACGGAATATTTACAGGTTTACCGCTGGCTGCAACTTGACCCGCAAAACCTTGTCCGACTTTGATCCGGAGTTCTCGAACAGAACCGTCCTCAAACCTAATTTTTGTCCACAGTTCCTCCGTTTCAGGTTCTAACAACCACAAGGTACTGCGATCGGCATTCATCAATCTTTTGGCAGCTTCCATCACTCTAGTGATAATTTCTTCCGAGTCCAGACTGCTTTGCGAAACCGACCGCGTGGCTTCTGTCAAAGCTTCTGAAGCTTGCAATCTTTGATTAAGCTTGTAGCAAGATTGACATTTATCTAGCAACTGCTGAATTGCTGGGGCATATTCCGCAAACAAAGTGCGATCGACTTCTGTAAATCCTTCAGAATCAATTTTTTCCACAAAAGGTGCTGCCGGATTATGCTGTTTTTTCAACTTATTAACTAACTGCACAAAAGCACAAATATCTCCGCTTTCAGTCAGTAGCGCCGAAGTTAAATCGCTGTAAATACTGTAACCAGTCCTTTTGTCTTGTTCTTCAACCAAATCAGAATACCAAGTCTCTGACAAATCGCTAGGGAGACTAACTGCTTGTTTATAAATTGTTACTCTTCCAGCAGTTGGAGTATTTGCCATGATTTGAATTCTCGTAGAACTACTATTTGTGGTTCTAGCAATAATTGACCAGAGTTCATTTTTGTCTTTATCTATGAAAAATATTGTAATGCGATCGACACTCATTAATTCCCCTAATTTAATAGCGATCGATCCTAAAATTTCATATAGCAAATCCTCAAAATCTCTGCCTTCCATACTGCTAAGCATAGACATAAGTTTGTGTTCTTGATGAGCAACTAATTGTTGGAAATTAGGTTGCAAAATAGCTAAAGCTTTGTTCACCCAACTGCGATTAAATACCGCAGCATAAGTTTTGTTATAAATACTTATTTTTCCACTACGCTTCACAATTAAGCCCGACAATCGCAGTTCCATTTGTTCCAAGCTTTCATCGACAGGAATTCCCACTTGGCTAGACGATTCCAAAGTAATTAAAACCTGCTGGTAAATTTTGAGCAAAGTCTCAGTACGGCATTCACTTCTGAGGATGCGATCGCGAATTGTTTTCAAGTGAGGCGGTTCGTCTTGAACTTCCCAATTATCAATAACTTGCGTCAGCACTAAATTTGCAACCCAACCTGCAATATCTAATTTTTCCTTAGCGATTGTTTCCGGACAATTTTCAGCCTCTTGCAAAATATAATTGCAAATCTTCTGAGTTAAAAATGGCTGTCCACCCGTCCAATCCAACACAGCTTCGACAAATACTTCTGGATAGCAAACTTTACCTACCAAACCTTGGACTAAAGGTTGAGATTCATGTAGTTGAAAGCCGTATAATTCTATAGCACGACCTAGATTAAAAGGCGTGCAATATTTATCTTTAATCAAGTCCGAAGGAGTCGCAACTCCCAGAAAGGCAAAAGTCAGGCGATCGTATTCATTGCAGGAACGAATGAATCCAAAAAAGTCATCTGCGCTAAACTTCAAGCTCAGAATACTATCAATCTCATCAATAAATATGACAATTTCTCCCTGAATAGTTTCCAGCAAAACCTGCTCTATAAACTCACTCAAACGCTGTAAAGGTGGCAAGAATTCACGCTCGCGCAGCCACGATCTCAAATTTAATTTAAGGTGAAAGCTAGTAACCAAACCCCTCATTACTCCCGCATACCACTGATCGGGAGTGATATCTTGAGAGCCAATTTTTGTTAAATCAATCGCTGCACAAGCAATCCCTTCTGCTAGCAGCTTGTGCATAGTTCGCACCCGCAAGCTAGTTTTACCCATCTGTCGGGAATTGAGTACGTAACAAAATTCCCCAGCTTTTAAGCCTTGATAAAGGTCAAAGTCAGCTTGTCGCACTACATAGGTAGACACATCTATGGGAAGATGTCCGCCAACTTTATAAGTATAGGTTGAGTTAAGTTTTTGATTCATAAGTTGATGTTAATTAGTAAAATGTGCGGCATATTTTCAGATGGTTTGATGGTCAATTTTATGGGCAAGGTGTGCAATGAATAACCGACAATTCTAGGGGTGCATCTCAGTTTGGCAAATATATGTGTAGGGGCGAAGCATGACCGCAGTAAATATGAGATTATAACTAATAAGTGATATGTGGTCATGCTTCGCCCTCTTCACTCATTGAGATGGACTCCAATTCTAGTCTGTACCTCAATGACTATTCTATTACTTTTAGTTTTCTAATACTATTCACCGCAATCCCCTTTCTCGCAAAAACGCATCCGCCCAAATAGCATCGTCTTCCTTTAGTCGTGGCACCGAACTTTGAGTGTAATCGATCGACAAATCAAATCCTGCTTGGTCATAAATTTCAGCAAACAAAGCTTGCAATTCCACATAAACTTCTACATCTCCTGGCTGCAACGGCAAAAGAAATGGTGGAATTTCTTCTCGAACCGTAAAAGCATATAATTGAGCTCTGGGTGGGCGATTTCCCCGACTAATCAAAATGCGATAATCTGTATTACTTCCACCAGTGACAGGCATTTGTCTCCCCGCTCTCAGTAAGTCAATTTCTACTAAATGAGAGGAACTTCTCAACACTTCTTGTCGCTTATTTTCATATTCCTCTTTTCCTTTCTCGGTGCGCTTGTTTTTGGGGGAAAGAATTTCTATTACCGTGATCACCCGATTCGTGCCTACCTCTCGAAGTTCTAAGTAACCTTCCCTAGCTTCTTCCAATATCGGTACTGTGACAGTTATGGGTTCAACATATGGCAGCGTTGCAGTCGCAGCAGATTGGCTGACAGTTGAGGGCTTAGAAAATACTGTCACGTCAGGAATTGCCAGGAAGTCACTATCTTCGGCATCGCTCAAATAAATCCGCTTTTCAATGGCCACTCGGTATTTAGGCCGTAGTGCAGGCCCTATGGCAATGGCGATCGCCGTAATTAACCGATGATGTACCTCCGGCCAAAATTCAGGATTTTCTAAATAAGGGTCTACCCCTGGAAATGGAGACGGCATCTGATGACCTCCAGTAATATGTTTCTAAATTTTATAATCGCTTAAATACATTTTAGCCGATCGCTAAAATATTGGCGGTACAACTCAAACCGCACAGTTACTTCATTTCCTCGCAACTGTACCAGCCCCAAACTGTGCAACTTAAAAGCTATCACAGACTCTAATTCTACAGGTTCATTAGCCGTCACCACCTTACTAAAAGCCGCTCCCAATTCCGGGTTCTCTTGCAGATTCCACAAATGACGCCGCAAATGATCGCCGTAAATTCCGGCTTCAGTGATCGCCATTTCTAAAAGTCGATCTACACTGTTGTCTAAATCTTTTTTGCCATCTAATAAACCTGAATTTTCCAGGGAAAAATGAGCAATTTTTTGAGTTATATGATAAAAAGCCAAGCGCACTAAATAGGGGTGTCCTCCTACTATTTCCATCAATTTTTTCACCCGATCCATCTCCCAATTCAACCCGTGGAGTCTTGCCAACTGTGCCACTTGTTTGGGAGTAAACTCTGACAATTCTATTGGCAATCCCACATTAAAAGGCGATTGATTGACATTCAGAGGAATATAGACTTCTGTGGAATGCACCACCACCAAACGTAGTTTAGCCCAGAGTTCACTGTCGCTATCCCCGTATCCCGCTTCTTCGTACCACGCTCTGAGCAGCCCAAAAAAATCGTCGGCAATTTTAGGATACTGAAAAACTCGATCGACTTCATCCAAGCCTAACACCAGTGGCGAATCGCCCTCAGGCAGCAAGCAATCTTCAAAATAAGCCGTACAATTGTCTTTACTGCCATAGGTATCCGTCCAATAGTCGTCAATTTGATGCTGCAAACGCAGCTTGCGAGTAATTTTGTTACAGAACCACTTGAGCAGTTCCTTAAGATTGGTAAACACGGCTGCATCTGCGTGTTGAAAACTCAGCGGAACAGTCCGATAACCTTTGGCTTTCGCCTGATAAAGAATCCTCGCCATTAACGAAGTTTTACCCATTTGTCGAGGTGCTTTAATCCGAATCAAAGTTCCCGGCTGTAAAATTTCTTTATAACACTGAGTTTCCCAAGGAACTCGATCGACATAAAAAGCAGAATCAAGCCTGACTTGTCCTTGTGGCAACTCCGGTTCCGCCACCGGAGATGGAGGGTTAGACAGCGGTAGCGTTCGGGAAATGCTGACACTATTAGCTGCGGATTTAGGTAAAATATTCTCTGGAGGCAGCAGACTTAAATTAACCACAAATCCCGCTGATATATCATCATATGGATCTATTGTAGCTGTTCCTCCTCGATATATTTTGGCTGGAATAGTAACTTTTTGTGATAACAAATTGTTAATTTCTTGCAGTAGCATTCCAGTCTCATTAGGAGATTTCCACTCGGGAAGTTGAGTATCATTTATATAGCTTCGCAAGTCGTGATTCAGCGGTATGGTTGCCGGATAATTGACTCGAATTGGCAAGACAATCGGCTCTGGTTTTTGACGGCAATCCCGCATTTCTTTGATGCGCCGCAATTTTTCAATAATTATTTCGCTGACAGCAGTTTGCTCGGAAAGCAGCAGCAAAAAATATTCGCACTGTTCTAATTGAACATCGATTTGAGAAAGCCAGTCTTTTGCTGACTTTTGGTTAAGATCGGCTGGCCCAATATTGGCCATAAATACTTGGTGTCCAGCCGTCGTGATGCCCTCAGACAGTTCTACTGCCAAACTAAAATCTGGTTCTTGCCTGCAATAGCTAATAAAAACTCTGCGAATTTCTGAAAGTCTCAGGATGCGCTCGTTTTTCGGCTCTACCTGTAACAATTTTTGACGTGCGTGCGATCGCTCGATCGCTCCTTGCACCTTCTTCTTGGTAACTTTTTCTCCCAAAACATTTGTCAGCTTCTGCCACAACTTATAACCCACATCCTTTTCCACATACTCAGGATTTGATGGATAAATATGCTCATAGGTATGTCCTTGCCAAGATCCGACAAAAACTTGCCTTTCCAAATCGTTGAGGTGCTTGCCAGTCTTGGTATAAACTAAGTTTTCTACAAATTGTAAAGCTTCTTCAAAGTTCATATACCTAAAGAGATATTTTGTTTAAGTCTAGCAAATTATTTGAGTCTTTGATAATTATAGAACAATTTTATTAAACCTGCTGGGAGCCGACATTATGAGTTTTCATGAGTTTTTATGAGGTTTTGCTACACCAGTCAAATAATTGACAAATAACTGCCACCCAAAAAACTGTAAAAGTTATGAGCTTTTCTGGTTACGATCGTAAGTGCGATCGAACATAATAAACACATTCAGCAAAAAAACAACTCAAACCGCCCACAAGTTCGAGTTAAAAGACTCGGGACTGAGTTTGACAATAAAATCAGCAGCTTCAGGAAAATAACTCAAAATCTCCCAAAAACAATCAAATCTGAGATAGTTTATTATCGCCCTATAACCAAGGTAAGTGCATATGTTGAATATCATAACAGCCATCACCGACAGCTTTATTGAAAGCTTAAAAGCTGGATACCGCGACACTTACGGGAACCTGAAGTCCGATGCTTCTCAACTAATAGAACAAACTGTCAACATAGCTTTAACAAACATTGGCACCAGTGACGCCCTTTATCATAACGTCGAGCACACAATTCTCGTTACCTTAGTAGGACAGGAAATATTACGTGGCAAATACATCCGTGAAGGGAACATTTCTCAAAACAACTGGTTAGAAGTGATTGTTTCCTTGTTATTCCACGATGTCGGCTACGTCAAAGGCATCTGCTCTCAAGACAAGCATAGCGAAAGATTGTACGCTACCGGCATCGATAACAAGACAATATATCTAGAGTTCGGTGCAACGGATGCTAGTTTGACTCCCTATCATGTAGACAGGGGTAAAATGTTCATACAAGAACATTTTACAAATCACAATTTAATAGATTTTAAGATGATTCAGCGTAATATTGAATTGACTCGTTTTCCTGTGCCAAATGACGAAGAACATTCTTCTACTGTCAATTATCCAGGCTTAGTTCGGGCCGCAGATTTAATCGGTCAACTCAGCGATCCTCGCTATTTAGAAAAAATTCCAGCGCTGTTTTATGAATTTGCAGAAATTGGTACGAATAAAGCTCTAGGCTACTCCCACCCAGGAGATTTGCGAGTCGGTTATCCCAATTTTTTTTGGAATGTTGTATCTCCATACATTCAAGGGGGATTGCAGAATTTACAAATGACGGCAACAGGCCAAGAAATTATTGCCAATCTCTACGAGAATGTTTTAGTAGTCGAGAAAGAAATTGCGGTTAATGCCGACATTTTAGGGATAGAATTAAACTCAAAAGTCGGTGCTGATTCTAGCAAATTAAAATGGTTAAATCTGGGTAATTGTTCAGCATGGTGTGATTATTTTATTCAGGCTTATCCCACGAAAAATGTGAAAAATTTTTTCAGATTTTTTCAAACTCAATCTCAATTATGTCATCCGACAATTAGGGGTTTTTCCGATCGTAAAACATGGTTTTAATTGTCAATATGATTTGTTTAAGCTGTTCTACATTTAAATTGTGTGTCAAAAGTCAATAAAAATCTTGTGGGACGATGCTCTGAGCATCGTCCCTGTCTGGCGTGTCTGTAGAGCTTGGATAAAAGTCTCTCAAATACTTAAAATATCGTAGTTTGTAGTTTGTAGGGTGCGCATTGCGCACCAGCTCATCTTATAGGGTGCGTCAAAAAGCATTGAAAAAGTCAACCAGTACGCATTTCGATGGGTATCAAAGTCAACTGCTGCTTACGGCCCACCCTACAAATTACCAAATTTCAAGCATTTTCGGCACTAAGAACCAAGCTCGACAAACACACCTTGACAGGGTTGGCTTTGAGCAGCGTCCCGAATTTCCAATTTAAATGCGCAACAGCTTACAAGCTCAATTCTCTCCATTCTGTGGCAAACGTCGGCCAATTTCCTGATGACATACGTACCAAAAATACATGGCTAAATTCAGGAGAGCTAATAACTTGGTGCCATCTTCTAGCATCGCGTGCGCTCCTAAACTTGGCAAGTTTAAAATATCCTCAAATCTGGAGATAGCGAACAAGAGGAATGCTGCGAGTAATGGCAGGTAAGGAGTAGTTTTGATATGTCGCCAAAACTTAAGTCCATAAAGGAAAACAGCACTTCCATAACATAAATAAATTAATCCCTTAGATATTCCTAACTGAGAAAGAATCAAAGTCATCCGAAACCTGTCATCGAGAAAAAAGACTCCTAGCAGTAAAGCGCTAAAAAATAAGAATATTGCCGATCGACTCTCTCGCTCTTTTTGGCGCAGCACTCCGAACGTAAATCCACAAATTGCGACTGGTATGCACCATAAGACTTCGGAAATTCCGGTAAAAATACCTTCGTAGGGGAACCAGACATTAAACGGATCGCTAAACAGGCGTTCAATTCCGTCTCCCTGGTTGTTGAGCTTGGCGTATATGCTCAGTCCACCCAAAATCAGGACAGTTAGAGTATTGAAAACAGCTAAAAATGGTACAGTAAAAAAGTGTTTGTTGAGAATTTCTAAAGACTTATAGAACTTGGGAATCTTATCGAATAAAGGCAGATTCTTCATAAAAACAGTCTCAAAAAAATATAATTCATTTTTTCAGTGGTAGCCAAAGCAAAAATGTAGTGCCGCGATCCGTTGGATATACATGAGCAGCCGCAGATGGCAACCATTCAGGATTTAGTGGAGAAAATACTTCGATTTCTCCTTGCATTTGGCGGACTAAATCGCGGGCGATCGCCAAACCCAATCCTGTACCAGGAATTTCTGTCTGTGCTTTTTCTCCCCGGTAGTGCCGCTCAAATAAATGCTCTAAATCTTGGGGGGGAATGCCGGAACCTGTGTCGCTGACTGCAACTGCTATGGCCGGAAATTGGCGATATGCTGGCCGAAGATCGCCATTGGCTGCTGTGTATTTGAGTTTAATATAAATTTGGCGACCCGCAGGTGTATATTTCAAAGCATTGTCAATTAAGTTGCTCAAAACTTCGCGCAAAGCTCGATCGTTCACTTCAACTGGCGGCAAATCCGTAGGTATGTCGGCTACCAATTTTAGATGTCTTTCGGAGGCGATCGCCTCGGCGGACATTAACAATGGTTTTAAGACTTCTGCCACAAAACAGGATTCCTCCGAATTGGCAACAGGTGACAGCGACAGAGGAGAATGCCGGATTAATTCCAGATTAGACATTGCTGTTTCTGAAGTGCCCGACGGTAGTCTCAGATTTGCTTCGCCAGTGTCAACGGTTCGATCGAAGTGTAACAGCAACTCAGAGAGCCGATCGCTCTCTCGGACAATACTAAAAGCCACATTGCGATTTTTATCTTCTGGTACCAGCCGCCGGGCTAACAACTTGCCAAAAGTTCGCAATGCTGTCAGCGGACTTTTAAACTGGTGCAGCAAATTGTGCATTGTGTCGTAAACCTGAGCCTGGCTTTGCCCAGCAGAGTTCAATTCCTGCTGCATCCACTGCGAGCGCTGGTCTAAAATACAGGCTAGGGCTAGGGTGCGAGCAATTTGTTGAATATTCGCCTCCTCTCGTTCGTTCCAAGGCCTGTCTTCCCGACCGTTGACGAGGAGACCCATTACAGAGCCTTCGTGTATCAGAGGCGTCACAAGTTGCCGACCCTGCTGCCATAGATTCTCCGGGCCTTGGCACTGATTGGAGCTGCCATCAAAACCTGGAAGTGGCTCAGGTTCGATCGTCTCCACGGTTGATTTTTCCACAGGCGTAGTCGGTGGGCCTAGGAGTGGCAATGATTTGACTGTCGAGTTTTCCGAAGATTGCAGCCTCAGTCCCTGATTTTCTTCCGATTCGACGGAGGTGTCTGGGTAAACTGCGATCGGCACCAACTTGGCTTCGCTGCCGGGTACCAGCTCCTGTGTCAGGTATACCGCGCTGAATGTTGCTCCCAAACTAACGGCGATCGCTACCTGCGATCGACAAAGCTGCACAAATTCTGAACTGGCTGGCATTAGCATGAGCGCCACAATAAGGTAACGGAATATTCAAGTTGAACTACCTACACGCTCCCTCACGGAGGGCGTGTCGGCTTCCCAATTCATTGGGGACTGCCTCAGACTTCATGGATTTTTTACGTCCTGATGACTTTCGCCTTACATCCCCTCCAAGGGCAGAAGCGCTAGTTCCTAACGCCAAAAGTCGCAAACCGCTACACTTTTGTCGATCGGTACGAATGTAAAGATTGTGTCGATATATTAAAACCAGTTGAGGTTTGGAGCTATAACAGATATACTGGGCTCGGATTTGGTAGCTATCATTACAACCTGTCTGCTCATACTGTCTGCTCACATTCATTGATGAAGAGGAGGTAAAGAAATTGGCCAGGAGACGCAAACGCAAGAGTCGCCGCCGACAAGAGGGACGCAGAATTTTAGAGTGCGTGCCTCAATATAGCATCGAGAGTGGCGAAGATAAACCCGTAACAGCAGCTCGCAAATTTATTCATGCCGAAGGCATTGCTCCCCCAGCTTTGCTTTTAGTCAAGCGTAACGAGCATACCACTGACAGATACTTCTGGGCTGAGAAAGGTTTATTTGGAGCCCAATACGTAGAAGAGAACCACTTCTTGTTTCCCAGCTTAAAGGTAATGCTGGAAGCAACCACAGAAAAAATTGCTGTGGTGTCAGCCAGTCGCGCCTAAACCAAAACGTTTAGCTCAAAACATTGACACCAATGTTTTTCTAACTTTTTTAACAAAAGCGCGATCGGTCTCATTGTCTGGAGAGTGCCAACTGAATTTATGCGAAAAGTCCTTAGTAACTAGGGTATAAGGAGCCATCGCAGCAAGATAGATCGTCGATTCGGGCGATCGCCACAGCGGGCACTCTCACGATAATGGTTTTTTTTGACTTTTTTTTGACACTGAGAGTCGATCGACCGAACAGGTAACGAAAAACAAAGGAAGCAGTCATCGGTTTGTCTGCTCAAAGTCTTCAAAGTCTAAGTACGGCATCTAGCATATCAAAAAACGTTCCGTACCAAACTATTAATCTTCTAGCGGTTTTAAATTTAAAGCGTGTTGCATAGCTTCTAGTTCATCGCGGTGAGCTCTGACAGTAACAAAGCTCTTGGTTTGGCTTCCCGAGTCAGCGACTGATTCGAGTTTGAGCGAGACTTGCTCCGAGCGTCCAGCTTTTTTCCAGTAAAATACGCCCGCCAGCGGCGACAGCAGTACCAAAGCTAGGAAAAGTTGACCTGAAGAAGGAACTAGCATTCCCAAAACCAGTCCCAAGCACAGAGTGCCACCTGCACTCAGCATGGTGAGAAAAATAGCTAAAAACCGACTAGGCCGCACAAAACCTTCAAAAGTGACTTTATAGTTGGGAGCATCGACGGCTACAACTCGGTAAGCCCTAGAAGCAAAATACTCTTGTAGCTGGGTTAACAGTGACTCTTGAGCGCTCTCGGAAGCCAGCTTGACTTGTTCGATGCGAGCTTTGACTGAGGCCTTGATGAAGAAAAACAAGCCTATAGCCATCAGCAGCGTGATCACAAACGTTGAAGAAAGAACAGTAGTATCCATCGGTAGAAGTTTGTGTAATTGAAATTCTCTACTATTACTTTACATAAATTTACAGACGAAAGCGATCGAGGACTTACGCAGCCACTTTTTTAACCAAATTCGCAGAAAGCTTTGTAGCAAACATTTTTCTCCCCATCACCACCAAAATTCCATATCTCCCCATCATCCCTAAATTCTTAAGTGACAATGCGTAAGTCCTGACTAGCAGTGTAGCTGCTCTAATTGCTGCGCGCGGGCGATCGTCGTCGTACAAGCGAAGGCAACAAAGGCAAATCGCTTAGTAAGTAGCGCCAACATCTCAAAAGTTTAGGCATCAGATTCAAACACTAGCTAACCCGTATGACCAGTTTCTAAGGCGCGGGGCCGACGCCCTGACACGCCGTTTCCCTGACCGATATAATCGTGCCAGAGACGAGCTAGGTCTTGAGCTTGGTGGCGCCACTCCGGCAGGATTTGGTACATCCGGCGGGGCCGGCCACGTCCTTCTACTTTTTTCCAGTAACCAGTGATTACGGCTTCATCTTCCAGGAATTTCAGAGCGCTGTAGAGGACGGTATCAGAAAGTCGGTAGATGGGGAATTCCCTCTCTAGTTGTCCGATCAGTTCTGTACCGTAGGAATCTCCGCGCAATAACACCGAGAGAATGTAGCACACCGCTAGTTCCTTGTTTAGATAAACAGGAGGGGGATCTTGAAAAAACTGATAGATGTGTTCAAATTTCATCTGACTTGTCCGCTAGAAACTCTCGTAATACCGTCAGGTTAACGGGAGAGGAAAGCGGGGCGGGGTATGCCGCTTCCTAATGATTAACGTTTGAAAGCGGGGAAACAGAAGTGCACTATTTCCCCAGTTGTGTTGGTTGATAGTCGGAAACGCTTGTTTTGCACTTCGTTCATGTTTGCCTGCGCCAAGGTTGAGGAGCGCTGACGAAACGTCGCTTACTCAGTTTCTATTCCAATCTATCTCAGCTACTATTGCCAAGTATGCCATCTCAGCCAAGAGTTGTCAGTTACTTCGGGAGTTGATATTTCAACGAAAATTAAAAATCTCCAACTTCCTCAACCCTTTGGCCTGTCTAGATTCTGCCCTCTATTTTGTCTGAGAAAATTCGCTTTTTTAGGCGAAAACTTTGGCTTCAAACCGCACTCAGCCCTAACATGGCACGCAGTGTAAAAGTTAGGAAGACAAAAGTCGCTACAATCGAAGTAATCAGGGCGATCGCAGTTGCCGGTCGATCGAGCAGGGGCTTGAGTCGCTCGAACAGAAAAAAGAAAATCCCCAGACAAATAGTAATGAAAAAGCGGGGGTAGCGAGAGACGTTATTAATGAAGTCTTGCATGAGTACAGGTGGGGTAAAGTGTTACAGCTCGATCTTTGACTGGTAACACTTGTGAGGGAGTTAGACAATTTTGGCACAGCCGGAGCTAAATCTGCCGATCGGGCGATCGGGCATTTTTACCCGCGAGACTGACATTTATAATTCTAGCGAAAACTTTTGGTCGTGCGATCGGGCCCTGTCTGTTCAATGCCACGTAACCTCGGGTCACAACTTCAGAAATATTTCTATTGAGTTCTGTGATAAATATGATAGGGCTGTTATTTCTAGATAAATGTCTGCTTCCGCACCTTCTATCGTCTTGCCACGTCCCTTTCTGAAATGGGCTGGAGGCAAAACTAGGTTGATTGGACAATATCAACCTTATTTTCCTGAAAAGTTCACAACTTACTACGAGCCTTTTCTGGGCGGCGGAGCTGTATTTTTTTACTTAGCACAGCAGCATCCTCATTTGCAAGCTGTTTTAACAGATATTAATCCTGAGTTGATTAATGCCTACTGCTGTGTCAGGGATCAAGTTGAGGAGCTAATTGAGCTTTTAGAGGAGCACGCCTCAGAACACAGCAAGGACAATCAAGAGTATTATTACTCGATGCGAGCGCGCTCCTACAAAACAGATACAGAAAAAGCAGCACGCCTGATTTACCTAAATAAAACTTGTTATAACGGCCTCTACAGAGAAAACTCCAAAGGTCAATTTAATGTTCCGATGGGCAGATACAAAAATCCCAACATTTCTCAAGTAGATTTATTGCGATCGGTCTCATCTTTACTCGCGCCAGCTCAAATTGAAGTCAGAAAATTCGATGAAATTTTAGATTTTGCTAACAGTAGCGAAGACTTTGTTTATTTTGATCCGCCTTACTATCCAATCAGTGCCACAAGTAACTTCACAGCCTACAGCCGCGATAATTTCAAAGAATCCGAACAGATTAAACTCAGAGATATTTTTGTAGAACTTGCCCAGCGGGGCGTCAAAGTTATGCTATCTAATTCTAACTGCGATTTCATCAAAGAACTCTACAGCGATAGTCAAGCTTTTAAAAGAATTCCTCTCCCTCAACTAATTGAAATATCAGCGTCTAGGGGAATTAACTCTAAGAGTTCCAAACGTGGCAAAGTCAAGGAATTATTAATATGTTCAGTTGAAATTAACACTTAACAGTCCAGGAAGCAGAAGCACCATTCTGTATAATCAAACAATGAGTGGGTGTGCGTCCCACCTGCCCTGAATATACAATTGAAACGCGCGAGAGCTTGTCTCTCGAGCTCGCATTCATCCAAGAGCAGGCGGCCAGATGCTCCGATCGATGTATTGTTGAAGGAAGCAGGTTTTCGCCAATCTTGTTAAAAAATCCGCCCTAAAAAAGAAAGTATTACCTATTGACTTTTAGTTGACTTCCAGGGTATTATTTAGATAATGGGAGTGGTAGCGTTAAATTTAATTTTGCCACTATTCCCATTATTTAATTATACTTCCTAAAAGTGTCAAAGTCAAGCTGTCAACTCGAAAAAAAAATCGCTTTTTTTTTACTTCATTAAATTTTTAATACTTGTAGAAATCGATAATAATATCAATTCCGGCTGCACGTCGGAATGACAATGATATAGAGGACACGGCAGTGCCGTGTCCCTACCGCGATCAATTGCGCAAGAAACGGCACTGCCGTGTCCTGATTTTGGGTAAGATTAATTCCAATACCAACGGAATTGATGTGAGTAGTTTGTAGGGTGCGCATTGCGCACCAGCTCATCTTGCAGGGTGCGTCAAAAAGCATTGAAAAAGTCAACCAGTAGGCACTTCAATAGACAAGATTGCAAAAATAACTAGGACGGGTTCTCCGGCCCGTTCCACAAAAAACATTTTTTCTTGTGGAACAGGCCGGAGAGCCTGTTGCAAAATTTGATTAAAATGAATTTTGCAATCTTGTCGAATGGGTATAAAAGTCAACCGGTGCGCAGTGCACACCCTACAAATTACCAAATTTCTAAAAAAGGCTATATGTGTTGCGGTTACAGGTGTTTGTTTGCCCAAGTAATGAAAGCTTCGAGCTTGTAAACTGCCAACAAATTTGGATTTTCGGGAATTTGTTTTTTGAACCAGTCGATCGAACCTTGTCTCATACCGTCACCGCCCACGATCACAATAGTTGGAACCCCATAACAAGTTTTAATATTTAAATTCAGATAAGGATACTTCTCATCAACCGAACCTTTGTCTTCTTGCCACTTGCACTCAACAATTAGACCCAGAGGAAACGAACCGGAAGCAACTATATAAAAATCGACATTTATTTCAGTTTCATAAATGCTAGAGCCGATATAAACCTGTTTAGCATATCGCTTGGGATTTTCAGTAGAGATTAAGAGCCAATCTCGCTTGCGCTTTTTTGGCAACTGGGGACATATTTCGAGATATCCGTGGCCTCTCAACGTACCTTCTACAGTTGCTTCTAAAACAAAACCAGTTTTATTGGCTCTCGAACCACTATTCATTTTGTTTGCTCCTGAATATAATGTGAATTAAGCCGATCGCACTTTTAGCACTCCTCTGTCAAAAACTCGCTTGTCAGTACCGATCGCACTAACAAACATCCGGTCTTCATAGACATCAAACGTCGCAAAACTCAGCCGACTAGCAGAATGCTCCGTCCATTCAGAACGCCCCACCGGACGAGTTCCCCCGCCAGCACCGCAAATTAAATAAGTCGTACCGTTAATCGAGCGAGTACGTTCGTAACTATGCTCGTGTCCGTTGATATAAAGTTGCACGCCATACTTTTGAAACAAAGGCGTCAAAGTTTTAATAAAAGGTTGATTCAATCCGTACACGCCAGAGGAATAAATCTGGTGATGACCGAATACAACTTTCCAAGGTGCAGTGCTCTGACTCAACTCTTTTTCTAGCCAAACAAGCTGATTTTTCCAATCCGCATTATCATTGGTATCTAATGCAAAAAATTGTACTGGATCGCGCCGAAAAGTATAGTAGCGACCTTGCATATTAAAAGCTGCATATTTAACTTGCGGGTTGCCGTTAGCAGTGCGGATATCGTGATTTCCCAGACAAGCATAAAATTTTACACCTTGCTGCAATAACGGCTGATAAGGCTTCTCGAAAACAGCATTAATTTTTTCAATTTCGCCGTTATTGTAGATGTTGTCACCGGCGAGAACAGCAATATTAAAAGGGTTTTCCCCGTGATATTGCGTCATCGCCTTAGCTACAGCATACTGACCTTCTGCACCTGTGCCGGTGTCGGCTACCGAAATAAAGCGTAAAATAGGCGGTGAAGTCGGCAATTGGACGATCGCCCTTTGGGCCTCAACATTAGAAGGCTCAGCAGCATTGGCGTCTGTACCCCAGGAAGTCCGAAGCTGAAGCATTTTCCCGACTCCGGCAAAACCTAAGCCGCTGAGACTGCTTAAAATTAGAAAGTAACGGCGTTTGATGCTCATTTTGATTCACTTAGAACTAATGAAATGATAAATTAAGACTGAGATCGCTCAACTTAAATTTATCGGTTTTAGACATATTTGTAACGCGCCAAGGTCGAAAAAATGTCAGAAGAACAACTAAACCAACCAACTCCAGAACCGTCTCAATCTCCGAAACCGGAGGTTGACTCGCCTACAAAGTCTGTCCAGACTGGCAACAAAACTCAAAATACCAGCAGCGTTGTTCCCAAAAATCAGGGAATCAAAGGTTTGATGAGCTCGATCGGGAATTTGGGAAAAGGAGGGAAAAAATTAGCAGCAGAACCATTGTCGCAGTCAGAATTGCCGATCGCGCCCACCGCTGCTGCGGAAGTTAACAGCGTGCCTCCGCCAAAAGTTGGTGTAAAATTTGATAAAAAGCCTGTATCCCAAAACACGAAAGGTAGTTTTGTACAGAAACTCGGTGTACTTTGGCAAAGTATTGTGCGGCTAGCGCGGGATCTGCTACCGGCCGGAGCGAACCAAAAGCTATCCGATCCAATTTTAAACGTCGGATTAGCAGCAATTCTGATTGTTACAGTCGGTTTGACTCTCAATAGTTGCTCGGCAAAACCAGTGGAGAAAGTAGCAAAAGTGGCTTTTCCAGTAGCGCAGCAGTCACTGCCAACCTTTGACGATTTTGTGGGGCCCGAAACCGTACCGCCTGGGAAAGTATCTGCGAAATTTAAAAGCAATTTGCCCGATTTAGTGTCTCCGAAAAAACCGCAACCAGTAGAAATTATCCCGCCGGCGCCACTAACCCCAGAACAGTCTCTGATTGCGGCGATTCAAAATCAAGTTGCTGAAATTACGGATCGACTGGGCGGCGGTTTAGTTAAGTCTGTTCAAGCTGATTTCTCGATCGGGCTTTTGAGTGTCCAAGTCGCTGAAGATTGGTACAAACTCAGCGAAATAGAGCAAAATCAGCTAGCAAGTCAAATGTGGAAAGAGGCTAATTCACTCGATTTCAGCAAGTTACAAATTGCGAACTTGGCAGGAACGTTAATAGCTAGAAGTCCAGTTGTTGGTTCGGAAATGATTATTTTGGAGAGAGTGATTAATTAGACTTTAAATTGTCGGGATATGTAGACTCTCAGGCAGATATTAAAGTCCTGAACGCAAAATGAGGAGACGGCAGTGCCGTGTCCCTACAATGTTATTTTGGGTAGGGAGACGGCACTGCCGTCTCCTCTATGTCATGTCGCTCGTGTAACCGGAATTGATATAGCAACTGCCACATCGGTGAGGGCATAAATAACAAAAATGAATGGAGACTTGAACCTACAGCATAAACAGTTTGATTGTCGTACTCTGTAACTGTCAACCCTTCGGCTTCGCTCAGGGCGAGCTGTCAACTGTCAACTGTCAACTGCTATATAAAGCCGTGTCCCTACAATTAATCGCGGTAGGGACACGGCACTGGCGTGTCCTCGGTATCATGTCTGAGTTCAACAGTCAACAATTAACTGATGACTATTTAGGCTTAGCAGTAGGTTTAAAACCTTGCTTTTGAAAATAGGTTCGTAATACTTCCTGAGCAATTGGTGCGGCAGATACAGAGCCAAATCCGCCACCTTCAACGATAACGGCGATCGCCACTTCTGGTTTGTCAGCCGGAGCAAAACCCACATACATGGAATTGTCCGGATGACCGGGCATTTCCACCGTCCCAGTTTTACCACCGCTCAAAGGAATAGTACCATCATTCAGGCGTTTGCCGGTACCTTTTTGTACCACGTCAATCAATCCCTGGCGAACTACATTCAAAGTTGCAGGCTTAATACCTGTGGGAACTTTTTTGGTAATAGGAGTGTTGGTTTGAGAAGCCAATAAATGGGGCTGAACTCGATAACCGCCATTAGCAACAGTTGACACCATGACAGCCAATTCTAGGGGAGTACAAAGTACCAAGCCTTGACCGATCGCCATTGTGACTGTATCACCGACGTACCAATCTTCACCATACATTTTCTGTTTTTCTGCTGGTATGGGAACTTGACCGTGATTCGCGGCATCTAACCCCAAAAGTTTTAAGTTAATCGTACCGCCAATGCCCATTTTTTTAGCTGCTTTGGCCATTTCTTCGGGGCCGGCCGCCATACCGACTTGATAGAAAAACGTATTGCTGCTATAGGCTAAAGCGTCGCGGAAGCCGATCGTACCGTAACCGCCGCTGTGTTCGTTAAAGGTGATTCCGCCGATCGTAATTGAAGAAGAAGTGGCCAAAGTCGAGTCAGGAGAAAACTTGCCCGATTCCATCCCGGCTACAGAAGTGACAATTTTAAAAGTGCTACCGACTGGATAACCTTGAACTGCTCGATTTAAAAACGGTTTTTCTGGCCCTTGTAGCCGATCCCATTCTTTGGGAGTCACCTTGCGGGTGAAAATATTAGGGTCAAATGTCGGCCAACTAGCCATTGTTAAAAGAGCTCCGGTTTTGACATCGATCGCGACAACGGCGCCGAGGCGATCGCCCAGAGCTTTTTCGGCAGTTTTCTGCATATCTAAATCTAAAGTTAGCTGCACGGGTTTGCCGGGAATCGGGTCTTTTACGCCTAAATCTTGAATTTCCTCGCCCTTAGCATTCACCTCGATTAAACGGCTTCCCCAAGTACCTTCTAAAGTTGGATTGGCTAACTTTTCAACTCCCATTTGACCGACGATCATGCCCATCGGATATGCAGGATTAGCTTTTAATTCGTCTAAAGTAGCTTCACCGACGTATCCCAAAAGGTGAGCTGCTAATTGCTCGTTAGGATTGTCTCGGCTCGATTCTACACGAATTTCAACTCCGCGCAAAGCATTACTTTGTTCTCCCAAAGCGACGAAAGTACCGACATCGATATCCTTGCTAATTCGGACTGGTAGCGCTGATTTGTAGCCTGCTTTATCAATTTTTTTGATAATTTCGGCTGCGGGAACTTTGACGATCGGACTCATTGTAGTGGCGACTTCTTGCCACTCCTTGGTCGATCGCTCTTTTGGCCACGCATATACCGATCGAGATACGCGGCTAGCCGCAAAAATTTTGCCATTGCGGTCTAAAATTTGACCACGAGTCGCGGCGACTGATACAGGGCGAATGCGGTTGTTTTCCGCCCGTTGTCGGTTGTAGGCCCCTTGTACCAGTTGCAATTCGGCTAAACGAAACATCGGCATAGCCACTAAGGTAGTGACTACCAGCATAAAAATCATAGCTTGGAGCGATCGGCTTTGCCGAGAAGCATTATCCAAGCTATTTTTGTTAAATCGGGATTTAGAGTTAAAAGAAAAATCGCTAGCCATATTAATTAATCTGCTCTTTTATGCAATTAACAGCCATATCCGATTCCCATCCGGATTATTTAGCGGAGGATGCAGCCACTATAAATTGTCACTGTTTAGTGACATAGATAAATTCTGCCGATTGGCAGACAAATCAGCCGGATCGTTCAATTAATCTAGATTTTAAATATGAATTTTTTATGAAAATTCAGCCGAGAACCAATTAAAATCCCCAGCCAAATATTTCTCCTGCCTTGTGCCTTCTGCCTTCTTACTTCCCAATCATCGACTTATAGGCTGTCACCTTAATATCAATCCCAGTAATATCTGCACCGACAACAACAGCCACCGCTCCTAAATCCAATGCTTTTTTAGCCATTTTCGGCCCAGCGATTCCGCCTTCGCAGATAATCGGAACCTTAAGCTTTTCTACCATTTTGGCAAGCAAATCAAATCCGGGCGGCGAGAAATTTGCTGTTTGAGGAGTGTAGCCAAAAAGAGTAGTACCGACAGTATCTGCACCAGCTTCAACCGCCGCGTGAGCAGCTTCTATGGTATCTACATCGGCCATGACTAATTTCCCTAATTCGCTGTGAATTCGCGCGATTAATGTCTTTAAGTCTTCGCCAGCAGGACGATTTCGCAGAGTCGCATCAATGGCGATGATATCTGCTCCTGCAAGTGCGATCGCCCGCGCGTCTTCAAAGCGAGGAGTAATGTAAATCTCGCATCCCGGCAATTGCTGCTTCCAGATCCCAATTATGGGAGCGGATATTTGTTTTCGCACCTGCGCAACGTGAGCCGGAGTGTCAATCCGCACGCCCGAGGCTCCTCGATTGACGGCGGTTCGAGCCATTGCCGCAATGACGATCGGATCGTGCAGCGGCGAATCAGTAGGTGCTTGACAAGAAACAATTAATCCTGTGGGAATTGGAAAGTTAATCATGGGGAATTTGGAATAGGGGATCGGGCATGGGGCATCGGGCATCGGGCATCGGGCATCAGGCTTTTTTTTTAATTTATTCCCTGTGCCCTATTGAACTCAAATAAGCGTTAAGTTTTGGTAGTAATTTATCGACAATTGGTTTAAATTTGCTTACTTCTTCGCTTGTGATAAGTTGTCTAGCATAGGCTAATCTTAACCAGTTTACTGTTTCGTACAAAGAGCCTCTCGCAATTTTTACAAAACGCCGATTATCTTGGTCATTATAACGACCTCTTCCTTCAGCAATATTAGCACAGACACTATCAGCAGACCGAACGATCTGTTTGCCCATCGTATCTTTTGTGAAATAATCCCATTTTTTTACAATCTCCCAAATCTGATTCGCCCAACTTTCCGCCAACTTATAAACCTCTAATTCCTCAAAATCAGGTCTTCCCATAATTACCTCAAAAACTCAATTATATTAAATGCCCAATGCCCAATTACCCATTCCCAATCCCGACCATTAAAGAAAGAATTTTGTCAAGCAATTGCTCGGGATGAATCGGTTTTGCCAAACAATCGTTAGCTCCCGCCGTCACGAATGATATCTGATCTATGGGAATTTCTTTAGCGCTTAAAGCCAGAATTCTGATATTTTTTGTAGCTGGTTTTTGGCGCAGTTGTTGAATTATTTCGCAGCCATTCATACCGGGCAAACGCATATCGACAATCACTGCATTTGGCTGCAAAAGTTCAATTTGTACTACTGCGGCCGAACCTTCAATCATCCACACCACTTGCAGTCCTGCTGCTGTCAGGATATCGCAAATCAGCATGGCAGTTTCTTCATCTTCTTCGACGAGGACGATGCTGCCACGCAACGAGGCAGAGTGCAGCGGTAAGGATGAATTTGATTTTTCATATTTGAATTTTGTGGATTCATCTTTGCTTTTCGTTTGAATTGGTATAAAAACCGTAAAAGTAGAGCCGACATCAACTGTAGAGTTGACTTCGATCGCGCCGCCGTGAAGCTCTACTAATTGTTTAGTCAAAGCCAATCCCAGCCCTGTGCCGCCGTATTCGCGGCAGTAGGGCGAATCTAACTGCTGGAATTTTTGAAACAAGAGCGATCGCTGATTTTCGGGAATTCCAATGCCAGTATCTTTGATTTGAAAAACAGCGGTGCTACCTGCCGGTGCAGTACCGGGCTGCCGCACTGTGGGTGTTCGATCTTGATCTTCTGTTACCCAAACTCGCAGGATGACTCGCCCGCCTTCGGGAGTGAATTTAATCGCATTTCCTAATAGATTGAAGAGGATTTGTCTCAGGCGGCGCGGATCGGCGATGAAGCGATCGCACTCTTGCTTAATTCGCTGTTCTTGCACGAGTTCCACGCCTTTAGCGAGTGCTTTTTCTTTGAGGGCGTGCAGGCTCTGAGAAGCTAATTTAGAAATTGAAAATTCACTGATTTTTAATACTGCTTTCCCTGCTTCTACTTGCGACAAATCTAAAATATCGTTAATTAATTCTAATAAGTGGTCGCCGCTATCTCGGATAGTTTGCAGGTACTGGCGCTGCTTGGCGATCGGCACTTCTTTGGCGCCAACTTTGCCATAAGACCACCGCAGCAGTGTATCGGAAATGCCGATCACGCAGGTGAGGGGAGTGCGCAATTCGTGGCTCATAGCTGCCAAAAATTCGCTCTTGGCGAGGCTGGCGGACTGGGCGGCGGCTAGTGCATCGCGTAGTTCTTGGGTGCGCTCTATGACGCGTTGTTCTGAGGTACACTTTTGTTGCTGGACTTCGGCATAAAGTTCGGCTTGGTAAATGGCGATCGCCAAATGTTCTGCTATTTGCCGCAAAAATGTGATTTTGGTTTCTTCCCACTCCCGCACAGTACACTGGTGGGCAATTAGCAGCCCCCACAATTCGTCTTGAACTACGATCGGCACTAGCAACTTAGCGCGCACCTTCGCCTGCCGCATCAACTCTAAAAAACAAGGCTGCGAAGAGTAATTTTTTTCGACATCCGCGACGCACAAAGCTAAACCTTTGCGGTACTTCTCTCTGTCGATGACTCCATCGGGAAAACACTGGGCGCCTTCACTAAAATTCAGTACAGACGAGATAGCATTGTTAGCTAAAGCTTCGTAGGTGACGCGACCTAAATATAAGTAAGCACCGGAATTTTGGTTGACTGCACTAGACGCAGAAAGTGCCTCATGTATTTCTTGATTCAACTCGCCGTTGTGCGGTGTTGGGACTTTTTCAAATTGATAAATTAACAGGCGATCGACATCCAAAAACTCTCGAACTCGCTCGACAGCTTCTGACAAAATTACAGGCAATTCCAAACTCTGGCGGATTTGAGTTGTCATCTGATTCAAAAGTCGCTCTTGTTGGAGCTGTTGCTGTAAAGCATCTTCGACTGACTGACAAAATGGAATGCAGGAACTGGGAATTTCTACGAGATCGATGGATTCGGAATTTTGGATATGTAACGTTTGTGAAACTGTGAATTCAGGCGCAGAATTTTGGTCTAATTCTGTTTGAAGTTGTAGGGGTAAAAGAGTGTTTCTGCTGGCATCTGAAGCTAGAATATCCAATAAATTTAGGGTGAATTCGCTTTGAAGAGCGGCCGAGTTGGGCTGTAGATTTTTAATTGCTTGTTTGAGGGCGCGAAGATCGATTTCCCCCTTGGTTGCGGGCGTTGTTTCTGCGAGTTTGTCTGCGAGGGGAGAGAGGAAATTGCCGATCGCCCCGGGATCGAATGTCAACTCCACATTTAATTGCGAATTGAGATGTTTTTTGCTGTGTTGGCGTCCGTTTGTTGTCAAATCATCTAATAGTTGGCCTCGCAGCAGCGCGCTAAACCCATCTGATATGACTGCTGCAAACTTTTCGGAGGAGTTTTCCCTACTTTCGGTATCCGCGATCGCATTACTAGCCAGCCAAATCGCCCCTGGGAGTTCAGCCATTTGCTGTAACAACTGGTAAGCAGCCTCAAAGCTGGCTAGCGGTAAAGTTCGATTTAAAGTTTTTGGTTTCAATCTAGGTATTTTCCCGGTTGTTTTCAAGAACAAAATTTGAAGACTCATGTTTTGGGGAGTCTGGGCGCAGCAGGGGCAGCCACTGGAAGAGACTGGAGATGGAAGTAGTCAGTCGATTTCAGATTTGAGATTTGAGATTTACTCCACAGATGAATGAAAGGAGTCAATCGATTTTAGATTTTAGATTTTAGATTGACCCCACGGATAAATGCGGGGGCTTGTACGATTTTAGATTTTAGATTTTGGATTGATTCCACGGATAAATCACGTGGCGGGTACCATCAAGAAATTCTTGGTCACAACAAGAGTCTAAAATTTTGACCAGCCCGCGACGAGTGTACGTAGCATGGTATCCATTTTTGGGCGGGATCAGAAGGTAAGGTGGGGGCTCTTGGGGTTCAGGTGACCAAGAGCTGATTTCTCCCTATAATTGTTATCACTTTAAACTATCTTAATCCAGTATAATATCAATATATAATTTGTTAACTTCTACTTAACACTATCCGGGTAAATGAGCAATCAAACTCAACTCACCCTCGATTTTACGATCGGACATCTGCCCTATCACCAATTCCAAGTGAGTGCTGCAACTCTAGGACAGGTAGTGGCTGACAAATTCGAGCAAGAACCCGACCTGCCGGGAGTCATTATCACCCATGAATCACAGATGTTGGGCATGATTTCTCGTGTCAAATTTCAGGAGCAAATGAGTCTTCCCGATCGCGTAGAACTGTACGGCCAGCACCCGATTCGATCGCTGTTAGATTTTCTGAGAATTCCGCCTTTGCTGATGGAGGAAAACTGGAAAATTGACGATGCCGTCCAAGAGTCTCTCAATCGGCAAAAAGACTTGATTTATGAACCAATTATTGTGGTTATGAAGAACCAGAGTTTGCGTATTTTAGATATTAAAACTCTGGTGATTGCCCAATCTAAAATTTTAGGGCAAGCTCACAAACTTATTCATAAATACCGAGTAGAAAGACAAAAATATCATGGGTTCATTAAACAAGAAAAGGCAAAAGTTTACGAATGCAATGAGCTTTTGAAATCCCAACAGCTTCAAGCAGAAAAATCCCATAATACTCCCAGTCCCCAGGAAGTGGTACTGGTAAGACAAGCTGAAGAAATTGCTCAAATGAATCAGCGATTTCTGAAAATTGCGAAGCTGATTTCGTCGGAAGGTCGCCAAGCATTTCAAGCTACTTTTCAAGGTGCTAATTCTATTTGCAACAATACGGATAAAATTTTGGGGGTTGGCAAAGCAATCGCTAATGATTTAGAAACGGTTAACCGCACTTCCCGAACCATCCGAGAGGCGATCGAACAAGTGAGGCATTTGGCAGTACAGGTGGCTGTAGTTACCAATCAAATGGGAAATCAGCCCACGGGGCTGAGCCAAGTGAGCCTAGAAATTGGCAGACTGGCAAGTAAAACTTTTGAATTGGGGACTCAAATGGAGCAGATTGCCAGTCGGTTTAAACTTCGCGTTCACCAACTCACGGAGGCAGCAAGAGCGGGTGCTAATGTGGCTAGATCCGTGACTATCAAGATCGATCGCGCGGAAATGGCTCTGTTAGAGTTGGAGGAATTAATCGCGGAGAAAGATTTCAATGCACTTCCACCGACGATCCCAGAACCTTTGGGAGTCAGAAAAAGAGTCACCGCTGATTCTTTAGTTAAGGAGATAGAACACGCTGAAGTAGGGGTTTCTGAGTTGGAAGACATCGTGAAGCAGCAAGATTCATCGCAATATCTAATTCAAAAAATTCAGCAGGCGCTGAAGTCCAAAAAGCTCTAAAATCTGGCGTTGCTGAGAAAGGAGTATGATTTGCCTCCGAAATGAGAGAGTAGGGGCAATTCATGAGCCCGGGCAATTCATGAATTGCCCCTACTCTCATTTCAGGGATTGCCTTCGCTAGGTGAATCACACCTAAATTCGGCAACAAAATCTGAGGGGGAATCTGATTAAACCATTTTTCTGACCTATGTGCTATGGATGAACTCTTAGCCCCCCCGAACTCGCGGGGGGGTTGGGGGGGTAATCTCTAGCGCTACTTTATGAAATTGGTATTAAACCCTTCGAGAGGTCAAAATGATCAGTTACAGTGTTAGTATCTCAAGAATCATATTTTTTTGAGTGAGGGTGGAAGAGTTTTAAATAAGAGTTTAACAATGGTATTTAAATCCCAAAAATCTGATCAAAAAATCGCAAAAGCAGCTTAAATCACAGGTGATGCTTATGAAAATTCTGTTAGTAGAAGATGACACGATTACAGTCAATTTGCTGACCAGAGCGTTGAACTCTCAGAGTTATAATGTGAATACGGCAGGAGACGGTGAAACAGCCTTGCAGTTGGCACAAGCCTATGATTATGACTTGATTGTTTTGGATGTGCTGATTCCCAAACTCGACGGCATTAGTTTGTGTCGGGAATTGCGATCGTCCGGCTGCCAAATGCCGATTTTACTGCTGACAGCCCTGGACAGCAGGAGCAATCTAGTGGAAGGTTTAGAAGCGGGGGCAGACGATTATGTGGTCAAACCCTTTAATATCGAAGAATTAATGGCTCGAATTCGGGCTTTGCTGCGCCGGGGGCAAGCAGCTTTGTCGAGTACAAATTTGACTTGGGAAAAACTGCAAGTCAACCCGGACACTACGGAAGTAAGTTATGGCGAAAAAGTGCTGCACTTGACTCCCAAAGAGTACAATCTGCTGGAACTTTTCCTGAGAAATCCCCGGCGTATTTTCAGCCGCAGCGCTATCCTCGATCGCATTTGGTCGGCCGGCGAATTTCCTCAAGAAGAAGCTGTTACCGCTCACATCAAGGGGCTGCGGCACAAGCTGAAAGCAGCCGGGATGACTGTAGATTTGGTGGAAACGGTGTACGGATTGGGCTACCGGCTCAAAAGTCTGCCGGAGGAGATTCAGGGCCAAAAGGTTGTCGCGAAAACGGCAGAAACTGCATCTGAATCTAGCGAGTCGATCCTGGAATTAAACCATGACGAGCGCCGCCTCAAAGTCCTGACTGTGATTGCGGAAATTCGGGGTAAGTTAAGAGCCAATTTTATCGAAAAGGTGGCGATATTCGATCGCGCGATCGCCAAACTGAACACCGGAACCTTGGACAACAAACTGCGGCAGGAAGCTCAGGCGGAAGCTCACAAATTAGTGGGTTCTTTGGGAACTTTAGGGCTGCCGCAAGGTTCGGAAGTGGCGCGCAAACTCGAAGATTTGTTCAAAGCCCAAAACGTCTCGAAACCGGGGACTGTTCAGAAGATTGAGGAATTTCTGGATTTGCTGAAACAGATATTCGATCGCCCGCCGGAACCTGAAACCGAGTTGGTGGCTCAGGTTTCCCAACAGCACCGCATCCTCATCGTTGATGATGATAGTGTTCAGAGCGATCGACTAAAAATAGCAGCATCCGGTTCCGGCTTCCAGATAGAAGTCGCCAACTCTCCCCAAGCGGCAAGAATTGCGATTTCTCGACAGCCTCCCGACGCGATTTTGCTGGATTTGACATTTTCCAGAGTTCAGGAAAACGGACTTACTCTCCTCGCCGAACTCCGCAATGAAAAACCAGATATTCCGGTGATGGTTTTTAGCGGACACAATCAATTGAGCGATCGAATAGAAGTTGCTCGTTTGGGAGCTTCTGGCTTCTTACACAAATCTATTTCCCCAGCCGATATACTCAAAGCAGTCGCCCAAGTCCTCGATCAGACTAGCCCTGCTGAAGCCAAAGTTATGGTGGTAGATGATGATGTGAATCTATTGGCTGCACTGAAAGTAATTCTGCAACCTTGGGGATTTCAAGTAACAACATTGGATGAGCCAGAAAGGTTCTGGGAGGTACTGGAAACTACTTGTCCAGATTTGCTAATTTTAGATGTGGAGATGCCCGGTTACAGCGGGATCGAGCTGTGTTTGGCGGTGCGGAACGATTTACGCTGGAGTAAGCTGCCTGTGCTATTTTTGACTGCTCATTCTGAGTCGGAGACAGTGCGCCAAATGTTTGTCGCGGGTGCTGATGACTATGTGAATAAGCCGATCGTGGAACCGGAATTAATTGCTCGGCTTCTGAATCGTTTGGAGCGGACTCAACTCCGGCACAGACTGGCTCTGACACAGCGTTGACAGTTGACAGTTGACAGTTAACTGTTAACTGTTAACCGCAAGAGGGGGAGCTGGCCTCGACGCTAAACGAGAGATGCAAAGGTTTTTAGAGGATTATTGACACCTATTGATTCGGAGGTGGTGGCATTGATTGATATTTTCCCGATCGTCAAAAACACAGGCTAATTTAGAGTAGTATTCACAAGAACACGAAAGCAATGCTATTAACTTCAGACACAGGCGCTCGCGACGAGAGCGACTGCGAACCAATTTATGATCCGGCTTCGATTCAACCTCACGGCATCCTGTTGGTGCTGGAATCTCCTGTGTTGAAGATTTTGCAAGTTAGCAACAATACTTTTGAGGCGATCGGCATTCAGCCCCAAGAACTTGTGGGAAATTTCTTACATGAATTTGTCGAGACTGAGGAAATTGATGCTGTTGAAAAAGCTTTATTTGAAAACGACAATCAACGTAACTTTATCAGTTTATCATTCAAAAGTCAAAAACGCAAGTCTTTTTTTCAGGGGACGCTGCATCGATCAAATTCAGTATTAATTGTGGAACTAGAGCAGGTTGTTGCCCCACAAGCTAGCAATTATTTCAATTCTTATCATTTAGTCCAAGAGCCGATCGACAAAATCAACAACACACAAAATCTGCGAGTGCTGTGTCAGACAGCAGTTGAAGAAGTGCGCAGGATGATTGGGTTCGATCGGGCGATCGTCTATCAATTTGATGCCACCGGTGCCGGGAAAGTCGTCGCCGAAGACAAAATAGAAAGTTTGGCTCCTTTATTGGGAATGCACTATCCGGCTACCGATATTCCCCCCCAGGCAAGAAACCAGTTCAGCATGAATTTAATTCGGTTTATTCCCGATATTAACTATCAGCCTGTAGAATTAATTCCTAACTGCAATCCGCTGACCGATCGCCCCCTGGATCTGGCATTTTCTTTGTTAAGAACAGTTTCGCCTTGCCACGTTCAATATCTCAAGAATATGAATGTTGGCGCTAGCATGACCGTGACATTAATCAAAGATCGAAAAGTCTGGGGATTGATCGCCTGTCACCACCAAACACCAAAGTATGTCAACTACGAAACCAGAACGGCTTGCGAACTTGTAGCAAAGTTTGTAAATCTAGAGCTTAGCTACAAACAAGATAGCGAAGACCGGGACTATGCAATTTATTTAAAAGAAATTTGCCGTAATTTTATCACGGAAATCTCTCAAGAAAACTGCTTTGTAGAAGGTTTAGTTAAATCCCGAGATGAATTGCTGGCCTTAGTGGGCGCTACAGGTGGAGTTGTGTGTGCCAATGAAAATTTGATCGCGATCGGCAAAACACCGGAATTGGGAGAAATCAAAAAGTTAATTGCTTGGATCAAAACTCAAATAAATAAGAATGATGTTTTTTATACAGATTGTCTCTCAAAACTGTATCGGCCATCCGATAAATTTAAAGAAGTTGCTAGCGGTTTGCTGGTGCTTGCCATGTCCGAGATGCAAAATTATTACATTTTGTGGTTCCGTGCTGAAGCAATTCAAACTGTCAACTGGGCAGGCAAACCAGATTGGCCAATTGATTTTAAACCCGATGGCAGCCCATTGATGTCTCCTCGCACTTCCTTTGAGTTGTGGCAAGAAACTGTGAGGTCAAAATCTTTGCCTTGGCAGCAGTGCGAAATTGAAATTGCCCGAGAATTGCGAGTTGCGATTACTAGCATTGAGTTACGGAAAATCAATCAGCAGCTCAACTTAGCTTTGTCGGCCACCAAAATCGGATTTTGGGACTGGGATGTGCAGCACAATCGTGTTGTTTGGTCGAAGGAACATGAAGAGTTGTTTGGGTTGGCTTCGGGCACTTTTCCCGGAACTGCTGAAACTTTTAGAGATTGCATTCACGCAGAAGATTTAACAGGTGTGGAGAATGCGATGAATCAGGCGCGAATCCAGCGAGGAGATTACTGTCACGAATACCGCGTAGTTTGGCCCGATGGCAGCATTCACTGGATTGAGGGCAAAGGTAAGTTTTTTTACAGCGCAGCGGGCGATGCAGTGCGGATGGTGGGGACAGTTACAGAAATTACCGATCGCAAAGCTCAAGAATTACAGTTGCGGCTGTTAGAATTAGTAGTCACCACGACTAACGACGCCGTGTTAATTACCGAAGCTGAACCAATTAACGAACCGGGCCCGCGCATTCTGTATGTCAACCCAGCTTTTACGCGGATGAGTGGCTATACGTTAGAAGAAGTTGTCGGCAAAACGCCGCGCATCTTGCAAGGAAAAAAAACCGATCGGGCAAGTCTCGATCGCATTCGGACAGCTTTGGAAACCGGGCAGCCGGTGCGAGTTGACTTAATCAATTACCGCAAAGATGGAACGGATTTTTGGGTAGAATTGAGCATTGTACCCATAGCTAATGAAAGCGGTTGGTTTACCCATTGGGTATCAGTGCAGCGCGATATTAGCGATCGCAAACAAGCTGAAGCAGCCCTTCAACAGCTCAACGAACTGTTAGAAATGCGAGTTTGTCAGCGCACCCGAGAACTAGAATGCTCTCAAACAGAACTCCGGGAAAGCGAAGCTTTATTTCGCTCTCTGAGCGAAAGTTCTCCCGTCGGCATTTTCAAAATCGATGCTGGGGGAAAATGTACCTATACAAATCCCCGCTGTCAAGCAATTGGTGGCTTCACAGCGGCAGAAGCTTTAGGAGACGGCTGGATGCGGTTTGTTCACCCCGAAGATATCAAACTAATTCGGTCAAAGTGGTCGGAATCGCGATCGTTAGATGGGGAATTTTCCTGCGAATTTCGCCACATCCAGCGAGACGGAACAATCCGATTTTGTCGGCTCAAAACAGCTCTGATTATTTCTGACGGAGGTCAAGTAATTGGTTACGTCGGCACAGTCATAGATATCACTGAAAGCCGGGCAATTGAAAAAATGAAAAATGAGTTTATTTCGATTGTCAGCCACGAACTGCGAACGCCGCTGGCCTCAATTCGCGGTTCTTTAGGTTTGCTGGCGGCTGGGGTACTCAAAGACAAACCGGAAACTGCTAAACAGATGTTAGACATTGCATCGAGTGATACCGAAAGGTTAGTGCGTTTGGTCAACGATATTCTCGATTTAGAGCGGCTCGATTCGAGCCAAGTTAGCATTGTTAAGCAGTGGTGCGACGCGCAGGTTTTGATGCGGAAGTCTGCGGAAGCTGTGATGTCTGTGGCTGCTGAGAATAAGATTAATTTGTCGATTCTACCATCGTCGGCACAAATTTGGGCTGACCCGGATAGGATTGTGCAAATGCTAGTAAATTTGTTGAGCAATGCGATTAAATTCTCGGCTCCGGGGAGTACAGTAAGTGTCTGGGTTGAAGATTTGGGCGATTCCCTAGGGGATAGCTACGCCGCGCGTGCTTTATTTGAAGTCAAAGATCGAGGGCGGGGAATTCCTGCTGATAAACTAGAAACTATTTTTGGACGGTTTCAACAGGTGGATGCTTCTGACTCCCGGCAAAAAGGAGGTACGGGTTTGGGTTTGGCTATCTGTCGCAGCATCGCAGAGCAGCATGGTGGCAGAATTTGGGCAGAAAGTGTTGTCTCTGAAGGCAGCAGTTTCTATTTCACAGTGCCCGCACCGCTGGAAGGAGAAGGGGGGAAAAGTTAGATTGCTTGGTTCGTGGTAATGTACGCGGAGAGCATGAGTTTTGGAGGGTTGATTGGTGTCAACTTCAAGTTTTATGCAGTAGGGATCTACTGTTTGACGATTAAGGCCAGATCCCCCCTAACCCCCCTTCTTAAGGGGGGGACAAGAGCGTTCTTTTGCGTCCCCTCCGAATCGTTGCGGGCGAAATGGAGTCTTCTCAAAGTCCCCCTTCTTAAGGGGGATTTAGGGGGATCTGGCCTCGGCTACAAACCAGAGGATTGCGCACCCTACTAATATCAAATTCGGTTGCATCGGAATTATTACTAGCCGAAATTAGAAGACGGCTTTTGGAGTGTCCCTACAATATTATGTTGGTAGGGAAACGGCACTGCCGTCTCCTCTATATGATTCCGGCGCAGCCGGAATTGATATAAGTTTTCTTTCGATTGATTATGATTAATTTAAAATTTGGGTTGTTTAATAATGTCAGTGAAACGCATTCTGGTAATCGATGATGAAAAAAACCTTTGCAGCGTGATTCAGGCTTGTCTGGAACATTTAGGCGGCTGGATAGTGCTGAGTGCCCCCGAGGCCAGTCAAGGATTGCTTTTGGCTGAAACTCAAGTCCCTGACGCTATTCTGCTAGATGTGATGATGCCCGATATGGACGGAGTTACTTTGTTTGGTTTGCTGCAAAATAATGCGGCTACTCGGGGGATTCCGGTGATTTTTTTGACGGCTAAGGTGCAGGCGATGGATTTGAACGAATTTGCTGATTTGGGGGTAGCGGGGGTGATTGCCAAGCCTTTCGATCCTTTGGGTTTGGCACAGCAAGTGGCGGAAATTTTGGGTTGGGAAGTTTCGCTTTGAATTCGGGAAATGCGATCGCAGATCGGATCAGATTCAGCATTTGAAACCGCTCTGCAAGTCAAGCAAAGTCCGCCGACGCAGACTGAATAATTAACGTGGCATTAAAGCCGGATGGGTGTATCTCAATTTGGTAAGGGCGAAGCCCCTACGAATATATTTGCAAAAATGAGATGTACCCAGCCGGATGACGATCGGGAAATCCGGTTTATGGTTCTCAATGCCTTGCTAAAATCTAGGAAGTATGTTATTGGGCCTGGTTTCTGCGTCGAAGGAAGTCCGAGTTTTTCCGGCTGTTTTCAAAATGTTTTGATTTTTGTGATGTAGTTTCGCAATTATTTGTTTTCTGTAAAGTTGAGCGAGATACCAAGTATTTATACGGAGCATAACTGATTCTGAAGTTACAGAGTGTTTAACCCCGCATCAGAGATACAGCGAAGTTTATTGGTAAAAAATGCAGTTTCTACATAGGTATTGTCATCCCTGCTTCTGCAAAAGTAGATCCATCAAAAAAAAGATCGTCTTCATAATTTCCTCATACTTTTTAGATAATATTTATTCCAAGGTTTTGAGTTGAAGTGCCGGCTAGCAAAGCTATTCCTTTTGGGAATCGCGCTGCATCATCCCGCGGCCAAAGCACAAACCTGCTGTCAGGGAGTTCGGGTGAGTGACGGTACTTTCGATTAAGGAGTACGATCGCACAACCAAATTGAATAAGTCAGGAGTTAGGCACTGATCACAGGCCGAGCCAAGTCTGAGTAATTTCTTTGAAAAGTATGGAGGTTTACAAATGTCATATCAGCTATCTTGTAAAGCTAACAATCAGATTCTTTGCTATTACGCAAATGTTACCAACCAAATTCAGGTAGTTCGGATTGGGAATATTCCTAATTGGTACTTTGAAAGAGTGATGTTTCCGGGACAGCGGCTGATGTTTGAAGCTGCGCCAGAAGCAGTCTTAGAAATTCACACAGGCGCGGTGGTAACTGCTATTTTATCGGATAAGATTCCTTGCTACGTGTTGCGGGTTATAGAAGAGGTAAGTTCCGAGAGCGAGCTGGTTATTCCCGCAGAAAAATGTGCGGTATTAGCCCGCTAAGTTTCAGGAAAAATCAGATGCGATCGAGAACGGCAACAAAAATGTTAGTTAAGTAATGGGGGGATTGGGAAAATGCAGAAAAGTCTTGTCAATATCACCTTGGCGGTAGTCACAGAAGAAGTGGAAATTATCTTGGAGTCTTATCCCAAGTATCCCTACCAAGAAGCTTTTTCGCTCTCGGGCTTGCGCCAGGATTTAATTGCTTACGTGCTGAGCCGAGTTCCTAATAGATATACTGCGATCGACGTTTCCGGCGAGTATGTGTCGGCCCAAGCAGTCCAGTTTCGCTGTTCTTCAGAGCAGTTGCTGGAAATAGAAGATTTGATTCATACTGGCATTCGTGACGTGCTGCACAGCCATGATGCGATAGATTATCGCGTTTGGGAACAAGTTAAACCTTGTTCGACAGTTGCTACTTGGTTTAGATAGTTTGTGGTAATTGATATCAATTGCGGTTACTCAGAAATTATTGCGGATTTTAGATGAGGGAGATGCCGAGATCCTCGGCACCCTGGGTGGTTAGACGAGCTAGAATGGTGCATCGGCTCGATCGAGATCAACACTTTTGGTAATCGCGGCAGCCGTCGCAGGGGCCATTGGGGTTGACGGCACAGCGTAGAATTTCCGATCGAGCATTTAGCTGGCAGCTAGCATCTCCAATAACCCAGATGCCGCTGACAAATGTTCTTTCCGTCAGCGGTTGGGCTGACTGCACGTACAGGGCAATTTTTTGCAGTTGGTAGCGGCCGAATTTGAGTTGATAGCGGTGGTGGCGCTCCAAGACAGCGTAGGTTTGTCCTTCTAAATCGATATAGTTTCCCGGTTGTGGCGTCCAATCCAGCCGAATGTTGCCTAGGGATTGACGGGGGTGAGAGAGAATCACCTCTAGGGGTAACGTGTGTTGTTCCATGTGGTGGTGTGGCGATCGAGTACACGCTGATGATATCGCACTCTCGGTGTTCGATCGATCGGACTTCAGTCTTCTAATTTTGAGAAGGACTTGCATTCCGAACGATCGAACCTTTAACGGAGAAGGACTTGCATTCCGAACGATCGAACCTTTAAAAGCATTTTATACCATCAAAAATTCCAAAAATATGTGATTCCTTCGATGATTCCCCAAGCGCAAGTAGAGCCAGCTAAATAATGATTTTCGGTGCCATATTCGCGATGCCATTCTAAGAGTTCTGGCAGAGCATTAGCGACGATGACTCCCCGGACATCCTGTTCAAACATACTGATATCATTGCCAGAATCGCCACAAACTAATGTTGCTTCAGATGGAATTTGCAGGCGCTTTTGTAAATAAGTCAGGGCATTGCCTTTATTGCTAGTTTGCGGTAAAATATCTAAGTCGCGATTGCTGCTAAAAATAATTTGAGCTGCCAGTCCCGATGCAGTTAACTTTTGCTGCAAGGCCTGGATCGTCGAGCTATTTTCTGCTGCTGGTTCCAGACAATAACTAATTTTCCAAGGATTTTGTTCTTTGAGGGATTGGGGTTTAAGCTTGTTAAACTGCTGAGCTAAAGAGGCGATCGCCATTTTATCCCAGTTTTGAGAAAGATATTGAGCCCAATCTAAATCGATGGTTCCGTCTTGATAAATCTCGCTACCTACACCTGCGATCACATAGTCAGGTGATAGCAGTTGCTTTTGGGCAATTAATTCGCGAGTTGAAGCATGAGAGCGCCCGGTAGCGTAAATCAAACAAATTTGCGATCGTTTTGATTGCAAGCGCTGGTTTAAAACTTGAGTTGCTGCGTCGTCTCCAACTAATGTGTTGTCTAAGTCTGTCACTAATAAGAAATTCATTTTATTAATTGGTAATTGAGAATTGGGAATGGGGAATTGGGAATTGGAAATTGGGAATTACGACTTATATCAAATTCCGGCTGCACCGGAATGATAAGCGAGGAGACTGCACGTGCCGTGTCCCTACGTCAGATTAATTGTAGGGACACGGCACTGCCGTGTCCTAATTTCGGGTAATATCAATTCTCATATCAAATTCCGGCTGCACCGGAATGATATAGAGGAGACGGCAGTGCCGTTTCCCTACCGTGATTAATTGTAGGGAAACGGCACTGCCGTGTCCTGATTTCGGGTAATATCAATTCTTATATCAAATTCCGGCTGCACCGGAATGATAAGCGAGGAGACTGCACGTGCCGTGTCCCTACGTCAGATTAATTGTAGGGACACGGCACTGCCGTCTCCTAATTTCGACTCGATATGATATCAATAATAGGATACAGCAACAGCTTTAAAAAAAACGGGGGCAATTCGTAAATCACCCCCAAATGAGTTAGAAATTTCAAACTTTCCTCAATCGGAAAAAGTTGTTGAAGTCGGTACATTTCCCGACACTAGCAGCAGGACTCGCCTCGCTGATAGTTTCAGCATACAATAAAAAGACGCGGCACAACTCAATTTTGTTTCTCAACTGTCCGATATCAATTCTGGTGTTACCGGAATTGATATGACGTACGGCACACCCTACTGTGCGCAGTGCGCACCCTACCTAGAGGTTATGGGCAAGTTTCGATCGAGTGGAAACAATAAATTTATCTAATTGGAATTTCGATAATAAATTCGGTTTCTTGATCGGCTTGGGAGAGGCATTGCAATTTGCCATTGTGTTTTTCAACGACAATTTGGTGCGAAATCGATAAACCCAAGCCTGTGCCTTTACCTACGGGTTTTGTGGTAAAAAATGGGTCAAACAAACGCACAATATTATCTTGGGGGATACCAGGGCCGTTGTCTTTTATCCGAATGCAAATACTTTTGTTGTCAATCGTTTCAGTTTTAATTGTAATTGTCGGAAAACTAGCATTTGTGGTGGTATTGTTTGTTTGGCTGCTGCTTTCTTCCAATGCGTCCATCGCATTTGCTAATATATTCATAAATACCTGATTCAAGAGTCCGGGATGGCATTTAATTTTCGGCAGTTCTCCGTATTCTTTAATCACTTGAATGCCCTGCCAGTTTGGCTTGGCTTTTAGCCTGCTGTTCAACATTAACAGGGTACTTTCTAAACCTTCGTGAATGTCGGCGGGCTTGAATTTCGCTTCGTCTGTCCGCGAGAAATTGCGCAGAGTTTGAATGATTTCTACAATTCGCTCGCATCCTGTCTGCATCGAATTGAGCAACTTTGGCAAATCTTCTGCTAAAAATTCTAAGTCTATATCTTCGGCTTGTTTCTGAATTTTGGCAGGGGGATTTGGGTATTCTTCTCGATACATTTGCACGATATCTAACAAGTCGAGAACGTAGCCGCGGACGTGGCAGAGGTTGCCTGCGACAAAGCCAACTGGATTGTTAATTTCGTGGGCAATTCCTGCTAGGACTTGTCCGAGGGAAGACATTTTTTCGGTTTGGACTAATTGCATTTGAGTTTGCTGCAATTCGCGCAAAGCTGTTTGCAATTCTTTTGATTTTTGCCGATCGCGCGCAGCACCCGCAGCCCGTTCTTCCTCAACTCCGATCGCGCCGGCGATAATTCCGATCAGCTTGCAGTCGGCTTCTGTGGGTGCGAAAGACTCTGTGTAGAGAACGCACATCGCACCCACGTAATTGTCGCCCAGCCGCACTGCTTGTCCCAGATAGCTTTGTAGTTGGTAGCGGATGACAGCGGGATCGATTTTGCCGTAGATAGTGTTCTGCAAGTCAGGAATCGCCACAGCCCGATCGCTTCCTTTGCTGCATACGTCGGTGCAGACGTGACCCTCGGCGCGATCGACTTCGGGATAATCAGGCGGCGTTTGCCAAGTGGCGATCGCACGCAGCAGCCCGCCACCGACGTGACTGTAGATGGCGCAACTTCCGCCCAAAAGCTCGCCAGCTAAGGATGTCAGGCGCTGGATGTTGTCAGCCGCGTCGGTGGTGAATCCCAAAAAGCACTCGTTGATTTTGCTGAGGCGGTACTCTGCTTGCCTGCGCGCCGTCATGTCGCGGGAGTTGATCACAATTCCGCTCACAGCGGGGTCTGCTAGCAGGTTAATGCCAACGCCTTCGACAAAACACCAAGAACCGTCAGGGCGCCGGAAGCGACCTTCTAGGGCGATCGGATCGGCTGGGTTTGCGATCAGCATCTCATGCTGAGAAATAACCGCAGCAATGTCGTCGGGGTGGACGAAATCGAGAACAATTTGACCGATGAGTTCCTCTGGTTCGTAGCCCAAAACTGTTTCTACAGAAGGGCTTTCGTAAACAATGCGGCTGCTGGCGTCGAGAATGGTAATGATGTCGGAACTGTTGAGAATTAGCGATCGCCACTTCGCCTCATTTTGCAGTAAAGCTAGCTGGGCTTGTTTGCGATCGGCGATTTCGGTGACACTTCCTTCGTAGTAAAGGAGTTCGCCGCCTTCGCCCCGGACTTCGCGCACGTTTTCCGAGATCCAGGTAGTGCTGCCATCTTGACGGTATACGCAGGACTCAAACTCCTTCAGGGAGCCAGTTTTGCTGATTTCGGCAATGAAATCAGTGCAGCGGGTGCGATCGGCATAAAGGTTGTTTGCCGAACATTTTGCGATCAATTCTGACGGGGAATCGTAGCCATAGATGCGGGCGAGTGCGGGGTTGGCGCTGAGGTAGCGCCCGTCTGGGGCGGTTTGAAATATGCCTTCGGTGGCGTTTTCAAAGATGCTGCGGTATTTGGCCTCGGCTTGTTTGAGGGCTTCTTCTGCTTGAAAGCGATCGGTGATATCAGATTGGACGCCGATGAAGTGGGTGACGATTCCGTTGCTATCGCGCACGGGCGAGATGCTGAGTTCGTTCCAGAAGGGGGTGCCGTCTTTGCGGTAGTTTTTCAGAACTACTTTGCAGTCGTGCTGTTCTTGCAGGGCCACGCGGATTTGAGCCAGGGCTGTGCGATCGGTATCCGGGCCTTGCAGGAAGCGGCAGTTGTGCCCAATTATTTCGCTGCGATCGTAGCCTGTAATCTGCTCGAAGGCTGGGTTACAGTAGACTATGGGCCTGTCAGGCAGTTTTGCGTCTGCGATCGCGATGCCGTTGCTGGTAGCTGCTAGGGCGCGATCGTACAATCTCCATACTTCTTCTATTAAATTCGGTGGATTGCCGCCAGTACGAGTCGGCGATAGGGTTTCAGAAGGAATGCTTGTATCGATCTGCATGAGTTTTTATAGATTGAGTTTGTTGTCGATCCGGACTGGCAGCATACCTGCAAGTTTAACAGAATTGCCCTGTTTTCCGAAGGCAGAAGTTACAAAGCTATTATGCAGATTTTTTGCGGTAAATCCTACCCTAAAAAATCTGAACTCCCTCGTTTTAATTTATAATACTTATTGTCGCGCTCTCTCTATCTCTGGTATGGTTTACTTGGCAGGGATCGCGCAATTAATTTTAAAATCCTATCCCAAAAATAGAGCGTCCGAATCTCTTGAAATATTTTTTATTAAATACTTTTTCTTTAAATGATACAAACTCTGCTGAAACCAACCGAGCTCTGATTAATTTTGAACGATCGCAGCCAGTTCCGAAATATTGTCGATCGCAAAAGTCGGTTCCAGGGCGAGACACTCAGCGCGATCGCCATATCCGTAAGCCGCCCAACAAACATCAATCCCAGCATTTTTCGCAAACAGCAAATCAACCGCTGTATCGCCAACCATTAAAATTTCACTGTTATCCAACTCCGGGAACAATGGTTTAATAATCGAGTCAAAAACACTCGGATTTGGCTTATGAATTATTTGTCCGTTATCGCCTAAAATCAAATCAAACAAACCGTTAATTCTCAATTTTTCAAGAAACAAATTCACAAAACTAACGTGTTTATTGCTAAAAATTCCTAGGCTCAATCCAGACTTGCTCGCCAACTGTAATAGTTGCTTTGTCCCTGGAAATAAATCTAGCTGTTTTTGACCTTCTGTCCGATAAAAAAAGCGGTAAGTTTCCACCCATTCGCCAACTGCGCTTTCCTCGATCGCCGGATGAAGCAATTTAAAAGTATTGGGTAAATTGATACCGATCGTAGCTCTAATTGTATCAGCAGCAGGCGGAGCAATATTGAAATTTTCAAAAGTTTTGGCAATGCAAGATACAATAGCCTTGTGAGTAATTGCCAAAGTGCCGTCGAAGTCGAAAATAATTAACTTGTACTGACTCATATTCCAGAAAACTTCCTATATAGCAACATAAGGCTAACAATGATATAATAGCATTGTCAATCTCGAACCGACCAAGAACTAAGTATAGCGGTTTTCAATTAAGTGATGTGTGCTGGCAATTACCAATTACCAATTACCAAATTTTTCCGAGTATTGATCATCTTTCAACATTCAAGAGGTCAAGATGAATGTCACCGAAAAACCAGAATTTCTAGCAACAGACTTTCCAGATCACACTCAATTACCAGACTCCGACGGTACTTTTGTGAAAAACTTTCAAGAACACCCTCAAAGCATCCTATTAACAACATCAATTAGACCGATTCTAGACCAAGTTCATCCCGACGGACAATACTGCATCGGTCAAGATTCTGGTATTTACTGGCGAGTGGCCCAACCCCCCGAACCACTCGAAAGAGGAGCCGAAGCACCCGATTGGTTTTACGTGCCCGACGTACCGCCAACTCTTGACGGAGAGATGCGCCGCTCTTATGTGATGTGGCGGGAATTAATGCCACCTCAGATTATCCTAGAATTTGTGTCGGGAGATGGCAGTGAAGAAAGAGATAGAACTCCTCGAAAAGGCAAATTCTGGATTTACGAGCGGATAATTAGACCTGCTTTTTACGCGATTTATGAAGTTAAAAAAGCCCAAGTTGAAGTATATCATTTAGTAGAAGGTCGCTTCGAGTTAGCCACACCAAATAATCGCGGACATTACCCGATCGCCCAAATAAGAGTCGAATTAGGAATTTGGCAAGGAGTTTATCAGGGCGTAGAACTGCCTTGGCTGCGCTGGTGGGATGACTCCGGGACTTTGCTGCCGGCGGCGGAGGAACGGGCTGATCAAGCCGAATTGGCCGCCGAACAAGAACGACAAAGGCGCATAGAAGCTGAGTTGCGAATTCAAGCTTTGGAAGCGCGTTTGCGAGAGTTAGAAGGAGAATAAGCCGCAGATTCCTGTAGTCGCCATCACCTTTATTTTTCAACCAAAATACTCGCTTAAAACTCTCACTCTCCTAAAAAACCTGGTTTCTTGGGACTTACGCAGGTAGCCAGAAACCGGGTTTTTCAACCAAAATATTCGCTTAAAATCCTCAATCTCCTAAAAAACCCGGTTTCTTGATTGGGAGTGCACAAATCCTACTGCTATCAAAAGCCCGATCGACTACCAGCCCCCTCAAAAACCATAGAAACATCGATGATCATCCAGAATTTGCGTATATTAACTGGTAAGTATTGCATCACTTTTGTGTAAGTCCTATGGCACTAATTGTTCAGGGTTATGACCAACACGTGTTATGCTTATTACAACACTAGCTGTAACCTAACAGCTAGTAAATAAAATGACTACACTCTAGAATCACTCTAGAAACAACAGAACCTTGATAAACCAATAGTTTCGGAGCAAACACACCATGAAAGCCCAAAGTAACTCACCAACTTGCGACATCACTGTCGGCATTGACCACGGTTCCTTGCGGTTGCAGTTTCCGGCACGGCATCTACCTCTATGGGAGATACTCAAAGGTAAGCCATTGCCCAAAGGCAAGCCATTCTACCTACCATTAGGGCGACAAGGCTACAAAGACAACCCTGATGACATTAAGCGTGCATCAACCCTTGCCATGCAGCTAGAAGCCGATTTAGATCATCCTGAATGGGAAAAGCTGTTTGATCCTACCCTTGCTAAATATGGTATTGGTAGCGCCAAGTACGGCAAGCTAGCTGATGTACTACAGATGCCGGGTGTAGCGGTAGCTTTACCTGAAATAACGGTAGGTGCAATGTGGGATGCGTATCTTGAATGGAAACGAACAGTGGTTGAAGAGACTACGTTTAAGACTCGATATGGGGGAATGACTAACCTTATAAACGGGAAAGTATGGATAAAGAGCGAACATAGATTTTCTTGTAGCAGCGCGCCCTTGCATAGTTGCACGCTCGACCAACAAGCTGGTATCGAAACGGCTTTAACCTTGATTGTCATAGCAAAAAAGCAATACCTACAAAGTGAATTAGCAAAAGCTTTTGAGTTCTGCAAATCAAAGGGTTTAATCGTCAATTCGACTACTGAAAACCCATTCGATACGGGCAAGTTTACGACACCCGTTGTTACCACTCAACAGAAGTATGCTTCAAAAATGGTTGATGGAGTCGAAAAGCAGTGGCATGAAGTACAAGATGAAAAAGTTTTAGAACTTGATCATCGTGCATTCACTAAAGATGAACGTGACATCATCATCAAAGCTTTTTATAAAAGTAGCAAGGCTTCTGAAAGATACTTAGCACCCTTAATCGAGTTTTACTTTCTCACGGGATGCCGTACATCTGAGGCGATACCGCTAAATTGGACTGACATCGATTTCGATCGCAATATCATTCGATTTAGCAAGTCAATGGGTGTCAACACCGGAAAAGTCAAGGACACTAAAACGGGCGAAATTCGCTTGTTTTACTTTAACGAGGCATCTCGACTAAAAAAGCTACTACTAGAATTGAAAGCTGACAGTAATGGCACGCTAGTTTTTCCAAATGAGAAAGAAAAGTATATATCGTACTATTCCACTGCGAGAGCGTGGAAAGGGCGGGCAACTACTCAAAACCTAGCTGATGGAACTAAGAAAAAGTATGCAAATCCCGGCTTAGTCACTCGATTGGCTGAACAAGGTGTCATTAGTGGCTACCTTTCTCAGTATCACACTCGGCACACTTTCATCACTCTTACCGCGCACGCTAACGCACATGATAATAATGCACTGCTAAAAATAGCTAATTCCTGTGGCAACAGTGTAGATGTCATCTTAAGGCACTATCTAGGCGTTGTAGAGTCTACTGGGTTTATCGAAATTTAACCTAACCCATAATACCCGCCCTAACCCGGCGGGTTTTTTGTGTCGATTTTCTGTACAGATTTAGTCATATATGTAAACACTAGCCGTTAGGTTACAGTTAGTAATTAATATATAAGCAAGTAATGTATATATTATTATTTCATTGCAGGTGCTACCAACAAACTACTCATCACCGCTAGCGCGTTTAAAGCTAGCTCTAAACTTCCCGACACAGATTTCCCTGATAAGCTAGTACAACCATGCTAACGCTCAAAATAATGGCTATACAGCCAACACTAACATTAGCCACGCGATACAATTACTTATTCATGCTGCTTTCCCGTAAAACCGCTATTGGCGGCAATAAAATTATCGTTACGATCGAGCCGCTCTTCGATATGATCCAACCTTTGACTGACAACGGCTAGACTACGCAATATATCTTGGTGGTCGAGGATAGCTTGTCTACGGGTTGAATAAAGTGCATTCAACATCGAAAACGAAGTCGCCAATACTCCCACTAGCGTACCAAGTAAGGCGATGTCAATTTTAAGCAATATTTCTTTCACGCAATTATTCCTGTATATTCCCATACTGTTAAATTTCCATCTGAAGCAATGTAAGTAAGTAAATCAAATGTAAGGGTATAGTCACTTTCAATTTCAAATAATACAATTTGCAATTCGTCTACAAATATTTGCTTACTTCTGCCCGCGCGAGCGCCGTAGATACCTGCACCAATTAGTCCGGTATCAATACGTTGATTGAGATAGCCTGCTAATCTTTGAGAATGAAAGCCACCTAAAAGTTCTAGCTTAACTAATAAAATAGGTGACTGAAAAAGCAATGAAGAAACTTGCCGTGGAAACGCGTCAGCGGACTGAATTATGGGTAGTTGCCATGCTAGGCTCCACGCGTCCGCCGACGCGTTAATCTTTATCATTTTACTGTAGCAAGCAATTTTTTGCCGTAATAGAGTTCTGCGTAGTTTCCCTTTTTAGTCAGCTTTGTCGCCAAAACGCCGCCTACTCCAAAAATCGTCCGAAATTGAGCTTTTGCTACCGTTAGTGAACCACCGGCACCGGTAATTCCCATGGGTACTTGATAGGTTTTATCTATCTTGTCAACAACCCTAGTACCCCAAGGGGTTACTTTAACTGTCGGTGTCGACTTGGAATCGTGAATTTTCACCCGCAAGACGCCTCGGTTTTTTGACTTGAAACTAGCAATTCCGGGTTCTTCCTTACTTGGTATGCTAAATCAATAGCTAAATCAGTAAAAATATCTGAACAAATATATAGAAAAGTAAATCAAGTCTTGATCAGGCTTGACATTTAGGCTTATTTAATTGT
>CASBQF010000080.1 GCA_949127775.1 Oscillatoriales cyanobacterium PMM_0080 | reverse complement strand
GAAAATCACCAAGATGTGGTTGAGGTTTTGAAGCTGGCGCGCGATCGGGCTTAATTATTCAGAAACCCGGTTTTTGGGGAGAAGCCGGGTTTTTGATGACAGCCGAGTGTTCTCCACGGCGTTTAATTGTTTTGGTGGCAGACACAAAAGCGCGATCGCACCAACCTCATTCCACACCAACTCCTAAATAGATTCAGGATTTCTAGCCAAGTAAAAACTTTCCAAACCCATATTCTGGCAATACATTCAAGCTGAGATTTCCTCCGCCTTGAATCACAGCCACCGTGTCAAAGCCCTTGGTTTGAATTGCTAAATCTTGATTATTGTTGATCGGAAACAGAATGTATCCATCTATGTATCCATCTAAAGACCCAGACCCAGAAAGCTGGATGCTATCCTTGCCTTTAGTAAAGTTCACAATTGTAGCAAAACCAGGGCCAATGTATAGCTGCGCTCCACGGTTTATATTGCGGGCGAAGTCTTGATAGTCGCCCAACACAAATTTATCATTACCTATGCCGCCAGTCAGAGTATCGAATTCATTGCTGCCGTCACTTTCATAAAGTCGGGCGCCATAAGCACGTTCTACACCTACTTCAACACCAATTATTTCCACATTTCCCGCCCCAAAACCAGTGACGATATCATTGCCGGAACTTCCGACAAAAGTCGCAGAGCGAGTAGATTCAAACTGCCCATATTTCACGTAGTGTTCTCTCCCGGTTGTAAACGTTCCTGATTTGACAAACGGCACAATATCGGGGTTTTGCTTTAAGTAATCACTTTCAAAAAAAGGAGTACCAAACCGACCTTCTTTGCTTCCGAATTTGACGAAGTGCTGGTAGCCATTTTTGAAAGTTCCATTCTGAATAAACGGCAGGATATCTCGGTTAGTTGCCAAATAAAACGCTTCGTCATAGTCAGGCGATACGCCGGTGCGGCCTTCTTCGTAGCCAAACCGAATAAATTGGTCTAAACCAGAGGCAAAAGGTGCATTTGGGTTGTTGTTTGGGGCGCGGATAAAGGGAGGAATATCTGGATTGTTACCTAGATAGGTTTGTTCGTCAAAGTAACGCGATACTTTAGTGACGCCACCACCTTGACCAAACTTTTCCAAGTGTTCTCTTGCAGATTTGAAAATTCCTGCATCAATCAGAGGTTGAACCCAAGGATATTGTGCCAGGTAGTATTTTTCATCGAAAATATCATAGTTTGTCATTGTTTTTTGCCGAAAATTAGTTGTTTAAACATGGAATCTAATCGCTGCTACTATAGCCTTTCTCAAGGGCGGTGAGGTATATCCAGTAATGAGTAATTGATCACTTTTAATTGCTCGCGTTTGACCAAACTTACTGGAGAAGCGCTACATACAATTTTACACTGTCTATTGCTGGCCAAAGTATCACTTCAGACCTATTTCTGCGATCCGCTGACTAATCTTTATCACTTAGGATCGCTGCGCGCCATTAATCGAATTTGGATAAATTCTTGCTGTTTTTGCTTGTACAGTCAAGTTAATTATTATTAGATTGCCTCTAATGGTTTTGATGACTGCATAAAAAAGAGCGATCGCCCTTTTTGAATAAGACGATCGCCCACCAAAACTCAAAAGTCATCAATCATCAGTATTAGCGAATGACTAATGACTAATGACTAATGACCAACTAACGACTAACCGATCGCAAAAGTGCCATTACCATTAGATTGTTGGAATACCAGATTTAAACCTGCTCCTCCTTCAATCACGGCGAGCACATCTCCAAAACGCTGGATTGACAAATTGCCGCCAATCGAAGCCAGGTTGTAGCCGTCGCTTAAAGAATTTCCTTGCAGTTGGATCAAATCGTCTGCTGCGTTGAAGTTCCGAATAGTAGCTTGACCGTTATTCAAATACAGCGGTACTGGGATGCCATTCCCGGCTGTAGCAGGAACTCCGAGCACGAATGTATCAACTCCTGGGCCGCCAGTCAGGACATCAAATTCATTAACCCCAAAGCTTTCGTATTGCCGATTGTTGTTGCGATCGAGACCTACTTCCACTCCAATCAGTTCGTTATTCCCCACGCCAACACCAGTGAGAACATCGTTGCTGCGGCTGCCGACAAAAGTCGCAGATCGGCTGGGTTCGTTTCTCCCGAAATTGAAATAGTGTTCCCGACCAGTTTTCAAGTTTCCAGAGTTGACAAACGGCACGATATCCGGGTTTTTCTTTAAGTATTCCGGTTCAAAAAATGAAGTTCCAAAACGACCTTCTTTTGCGCCGAATTGAATGAAATGCTGGTATCCTGATTTGAAAGGTGCATTCTGCCCGATAAACGATCGCAATTCTGAGTTATTTGCTAAATAAAAATCTTCGCTATACTCAGGCGATACTGCGCTGCGGCGCTGTCCTTCTTCGTAACCGAACTGGATAAAATGATCTAGGCCAGTCGCAAAAGGTGCACCTGGATTGACGGTGCGGACGAAAGGTCTGATGTCTGTGTTGACAGCAAGGTAAGCAGTTTCATCAAAATAACGCGATACTTTAGTTAGACCGCCGGCTTGACCGAATTTTTCAAAGTGTTCTCTCCCGGATTTGATTACTCCTGCATCAATAGCCGGCTGAATCCAAGGATATTGGGCGAGGTAATATTTTTCGTCAAAAATTGCGTAGTTAGCCATGTTTTTATACCTAGGGTTTTGATGAGCTTGATTGTGAATGCTAATTAACTTTTCATTGATTCGATCGCGGATCGGGAACTTAGACAATAGAGAAGTTATAAAATGGTTTTAAGTTCCTGGGGAAATATCAACTTTTGTGACACATAAATTACCAGAAGTTTTTATTCTCCTTTCATAAATTATGCTTTTTTTCCCTCAGTTAATATCTCTACCCCAAGTGTGATCTTTTCTACAAAACTTGTCACTTTTTTCAGGATTTTTTCGATCGAGGTTTGGTTGATTTTCGATTTTTTCTCTGATCGATCGGCTTGATTCATATATTTATCAAAAAGTCAAGTAAATTTATGTAAAGAAAAACTGGAGTAGTTGCTCAACGAATTTGTCAAATAATGTAACGAAAATTCGCAATAAATTTGTCGAATTGTGTAATTGGCAGGATCAAATCGCCCAAAGGCCAGCGTTTTCTGGTAAAAATGCTTATGGGATAAAAAATTCCCGATTCGCGAAAACAGCATCTTAAAGGAGCCTAACCGGATGTTCACTCACGTCAAGCCCACCATTCGCCACATCGCGCCGGAAAACTTGCAGGGGCGATCGCTCATGAAGGTGGTCTATGTCGTACTAGAACCGCAGTATCAAAGCGCCCTGTCCGCAGCGGTTCGAGCGATAAACAACAAAAATCCCAATCTGGCAATAGAAATTAGCGGCTATCTGATCGAAGAACTCCGCAGCCCGGAAAATTACGAGGCCTTCAAGCGGGATGTCGCTGATGCCAACGTATTTATTGCTTCTCTAATTTTCATTGAAGATTTGGCAGAAAAAGTGGTAGCGGCTGTAGAACCGCTGCGCGACAGCTTGGATGTCGCCGTCGTCTTCCCATCGATGCCTGGGGTGATGCGACTCAATAAAATGGGCACTTTCTCGATGGCGCAGTTGGGACAAAGCAAAAGCGCGATCGGCGAATTCATGAAAAAACGGAAGGAAAAGTCCGGGAGTTCCTTCCAAGACGGAATGCTGAAACTGCTGCAAACTTTGCCGAAAGTGCTGAAATTTCTGCCGATCGACAAAGCCCAAGATGCCCGCAACTTCATGCTAAGTTTCCAGTATTGGCTGGGCGGTTCCCAAGAAAACTTGGAAAACTTCTTGCTGATGCTGTCACATAAATACGTATTCAAAGGCCAGGAACAGCTAACTTTTCAAGAGCCCGTTGTCTACCAGGACATGGGGATTTGGCATCCTTTGGCACCGTCCATGTTTGATGATGTCAAAGGATATCTCGCCTGGTATAATGCCCGCACAGATATTTCCGCAGACCTCAAAGACCCCCTCGCACTTTGCATCGGTTTAGTGTTGCAGCGCACTCACTTAGTCACCGGAGATGACGCACACTACGTCGCAATTGTGCAGGAATTTGAGGCTATGGGCGCGCGGGTGATACCGATTTTTGCCGGCGGTTTGGACTTCTCGAAACCCGTTGAAACGTTTTTCTTGGAAGTTGGCCCCAAGGGTATGGCACCACTGCCGATCGTAGATGCGGTGGTTTCTCTGACTGGTTTTGCGTTGGTTGGCGGCCCGGCGAAACAAGATCACCCGAAGGCGATCGAGACTTTGAAAAAGCTCAACTGCCCTTATATGGTGGCTTTGCCGCTGGTTTTCCAAACAACGGAAGAGTGGGAAAATAGCGATTTGGGTTTGCACCCGATTCAGGTTGCTTTGCAAGTTGCTATTCCTGAGTTGGATGGTGCGATCGAACCGATTATCTTGTCGGGACGTGATGGCGCAACTGGCAAGGCGATCGCCCTACAAGACCGAGTTGAGACGATTTCCCAGCGCGCCATGAAGTGGGCAATGCTGCGTCGCAAACCAAAATTAGACAAGAAAGTTGCGATCACAGTCTTCAGTTTTCCACCCGACAAAGGTAACGTCGGAACAGCCGCTTACTTAGATGTTTTTGGCTCAATTTACGAAGTATTGAAAGCCTTAAAAGGCAACGGTTACGACTTGCCAGAACTGCCGGAATCCGCAGAAAAACTGATGCAAGAAGTCATCCACGACGCAACAGCCCAATACCAAAGCCCGGAATTGAATGTTGCTTACCGGATGTCCGTAGCTGAATACGAAGAATTCACTCCTTACTCGGAACGTTTGCAAGAAAACTGGGGCCCGCCTCCTGGACATTTGAACAGCGACGGACAAAATTTGCTGATTTTCGGCAAACATTTTGGTAACGTGTTTATCGGAGTGCAACCTACTTTTGGATACGAAGGCGATCCGATGCGGTTGTTATTTTCTCGTTCTGCTAGTCCGCACCACGGTTTTGCTGCTTACTACACATATTTGGAGCGCATTTGGGGTGCGGATGCGGTGCTGCACTTTGGCACTCATGGTTCGCTAGAATTCATGCCTGGCAAGCAGATGGGAATGTCTATCGATTGTTATCCAGACAGTTTGATCGGCAAGATTCCTAACCTTTATTATTACGCCGCCAACAATCCCAGCGAGGCAACAATTGCTAAGCGTCGTAGTTATGCTGAAACGATCAGCTATCTGACTCCTCCGGCTGAAAATGCTGGTTTGTACAAAGGTTTGCAGGAACTCAGCGAGTTAATTGCTTCCTATCAAACTTTGAAGGGTACGGGCCGGGGTGTGCCGATTGTTGATGCGATCGTCGAAAAATGCCGTTTGGTCAATTTAGACAAGGATATCGCCCTACCTCCCGAACAGGAAAGAGGCGTTGCTGCGGGCATGACTGCGGAGGAACGGGACAATTTAGTTGGCTTGGTTTACCGCAAGTTGATGGAGATTGAATCGCGGTTGTTACCTTGTGGTTTGCATATTATCGGTAAGCCGCCAACTGCGGAAGAGGCGATCGCAACTTTGGTAAATATCGCCAATTTAGACCGCGAAGAAGACAACCTGATCAGCTTACCGCGGATTATCGCTAACAGTCTGGGACGCGATATCGAAGACGTTTACACCAACAGCGACAAAGGCATTTTAGTTGATGTCGAATTGCTGCAAAGTATTACCTTCGCCTGTCGGGATGCAGTAGGCGCTTTGGTGAAGGAACAAACCGATGCTGAGGGCCGAGTTTCCCTAGTTTCCAAGTTGAATTTCTTCAACATGGGCAAGAAAACACCTTGGATTGAATCGCTGCACGCCGCCGGTTACAAAAAGGTCGATCCAGAACCGATTAAACCGCTGTTTGAGTATCTGGAATTCTGCTTGCAACAAGTTTGCGCTGATAACGAATTAGGCGCACTGTTGCGCGCCCTAGAAGGCGAATACGTTCTGCCGGGCCCAGGCGGCGATCCGATTCGCAACCCGGATGTTTTGCCGACTGGGAAGAATATGCACGCTTTAGACCCGCAGTCAATCCCCACAACAGGGGCAATCAAGTCTGCTAAGGTTGTAGTCGATCGCTTATTAGAAAGACAGCGCAGTGATAACGACGGCAACTATCCCGAAACCATCGCCGTTGTGCTGTGGGGAACCGACAACATCAAGACTTACGGCGAATCCCTCGCCCAAGTAATGTGGATGGTGGGAGTGAAGCCAGTTCCCGACGCATTGGGCCGCGTCAACAAACTGGAATTGCTATCTTTAGAAGAGTTGGGACGGCCTCGAATCGACGTAGTAATTAACTGTTCCGGCGTATTCCGTGACTTGTTCATCAACCAAATGAACTTGTTAGATAAAGCCGTGAAAATGGCAGCAGAAGCCGACGAACCGTTAGAAATGAACTTCGTCCGCAAACACGCCTTGAAGCAAGCCGAAGAAATGGGCATCAACTTGCGCCAAGCAGCAACCCGCGTCTTTTCCAATGCTTCCGGTTCCTATTCATCTAACGTCAACTTAGCGGTAGAAAACAGCACTTGGGAAAGTGAAGCCGAGTTGCAGGAAATGTACCTAACCCGCAAATCCTTCGCCTTTTCTTCCGACAATCCCGGAACAATGGAACAAGACAGGCAAATTTTTGAATCATCCTTAAAAACTGCTGATGTCACCTTCCAAAACTTGGATTCTGCGGAGATTTCGCTAACCGACGTGTCGCACTATTTCGACTCCGATCCAACTAAATTGATCGGCAGTTTGCGCGCAGATGGCAAGAAACCAACATCCTTTGTTGCTGATACAACAACAGCGAACGCGCAGGTACGGACGCTATCAGAAACTGTGCGTTTAGATTCGCGCACAAAGCTGCTGAATCCGAAGTGGTACGAGGGGATGTTATCGCACGGTTATGAAGGCGTGCGGGAGATTTCTAAGCGTCTGGTGAACACGACTGGATGGAGTGCGACTGCGGGTGCGGTGGACAATTGGGTGTATGAGGATGTGAACGGTACGTTTATCCAAGATGAGGAGATGCAGAAGCGTTTGCTGAATCTGAATCCTCATTCGTTCCGCAAGATTGTCAGCACTTTGCTTGAGGTGAATGGCCGGGGTTATTGGGAGACTTCGGAGAGTAATTTGGACAGGTTGCGTGAACTTTATCAGGAGGTGGAAGACCGGATTGAAGGGGTAGACTAAGGTTCCCGAATTAGTGTAGAATAGTGTCAGGGCAAGTAATTCCCCTGACACTTACTTTTAGAGTATTAAAGCAAAGATCATAATGAAAATAATTAATGGCTCAAATAGACAAATTAATAGCTAAGCTGATGCTTGGTGCATCTGATGCTAACTTTTCCTTTAGCGATTTATGTCAAATTCTCCAGATTTTAGGATTTGAGGTAAGAATTAAGGGAAGTCACCATATTTTCACGAAGGAAGGAGTCGCAGAAATTCTCAACCTCCAACCCCAGAAAGCAGATAAATCAAAAGCTAAAGCTTATCAAGTAAAGCAAGTTCGTGCAGTAATTTTGAAATATAAATTGGTTAACCAAGATGATAATTAAGTATGGAGTCATCATTTACTGGAGTGAGGAAGACCAGGCATTTATTGCCGAAGTACCTGAATTGCCGGGATGTGCTGCTGATGGCGAAACTTATCAGGAGTCATTGCAAAATCTAGAGATTATTATGCAGGAGTGGATTGAGACTGCTCGGCAACTAGGGCGATCGATCCCTCAACCTAAAGGTAGATTGATGTTCGCATAAATACCAGACTAACAAGGGATAGAATAGCTCAGTTTCTTATTTAAATAGGGTAAGGTTTACCTTACCCTTAAGTCAGAAAAAACTCACTATATATTCAAGTAAAAATAATATGGAACGGATTCAAGGTATGTGTTTATTGGAACTTTTGAAGCCTACACAGGATGAACATATTCTTGATGTGGGTTGTGGAAATGGGGAATTAACGAAAAAGATTGCTATAAGGGCAGCTAGAGTAGTTGGTATTGACTGCCTTTCTTGTGAAGATATAGAATCGAATGAAGCAAATGGTTCTTATGAAAATTTAAAGTTTCAAGTAATGGACGCAACTAATTTAGAATTTAATGAAGAATTCCATGCTGTATTCTCACATCTTGTAATTCATCATATAAAAACACCCGAAGAAGTGATATCTTCTGTTTGGAATGCACTTAAACCTGGCGGACGGTTTGTTGCAGAATTTTATGGACACGGTACTGCTGAAGAAATTATATTAGCTCTTAAAGAAGTTATGAGTTCTCACAATTATTCTTTTGATATTAATGAGGATTTTCCTTGGTACTTACCGACTCAAGAAGAATATTGCAAGTTGCTGAAAAGTCAAGGATTTGAAGTAACTGATGATGATCAGAGTAGTTTTGCGGAAGAAAGGTTAATATATGGAAATATTTCTGGCTGGCTTCAAGATATAGGATTTAATCCTGAAAGCTTAAGCTCTATCAATAAAAAAGCAATTTTTGACAAGTTTCAAAATGAAGTTCACGATCAACTATGTAGAAATTACGAGTGCTTTGTGAACTACCAACACATCAGAATAGTTGCTAGAAAATCTTCTCAGTTATCCAATAACAACTAATTTTACTTCTTCTTCCATCCACTAATAGTCACCCACGTCCGATAAGCAGCGTTAATATCTCCCCTTTTCATGGCTTATTTTGCATTCCACGCTGCTTTATATCCCCGATCTAGTTCTCTTTTGATGAAGTTAGCTTCTCTGGGATCTACTGGATTAGTTCTTAAGGCTTGGATAGCTCTTTCAAAGTTTAGCAATGCAGTGTCATAGTCTCCACGACGACCAGCATTAACTGCAATTTGCAGGTAATTTATTATATACCTCATTCCCTTGACTCTCCCCCAAGCACTCCCTGCAAAAATATAAGGAGGGACACAAATATCATCACTGATGTGTCCAGCTAATCCAGCTAACTCTGAGTAACAAGAGTCTCCTTCACTAGCAATTGCTGTAGTAGCGAAACCTAGTAATAAAGAAGACAATAAAATAGGTGTAGTAAAGATTGTTTTCATTGAGTAATTACTTGGGGAATTGCTGTACTTTCACAACACTAAATGGGCGTGAGATAGAACCATAAGTTGAAGTAGGCGGGCTATTTGGATTTTCAAATTGTATTGACTCTAAACGAATAAATCTTTGTTGCAAATTTAAAATTTCATAAATTGTTTCTCCTCTTTCTGCTCTAGGATCATTACTACATTCAAAAACAATCTCATTGGTTGAAATAAAGCCTTTATACTTGCCACCAAATTGTGATTTCTGACAAGGGGACAAGGATAACGGTTTAAAGTTGTTTTTAGAATCAATAATCCTATAGCTGATATAGGAAGAAAAGCCATTAGAAACTTGTGATTCTTCAATCAAATATCTTGATTCAGTAGAGAAAGAGACTGGAGTGAGGAAAACAAGGTGTTCTGAGACTATTGGCAAATCTTTAATGATTTGACCAGAATCCTTCTGAATAATCATTCTTGCAGATGCAGTTTTGCCTTTAAATGGCATACATTGTCTAGTTCTTGCAAGACCTCTTAAGCGACTGTCTGGCTGCCCTAACCTTCTGAGAACTACGTCATAATAAACAGAAGTTTTGCGGTCTGGTGAAATTAGACTCTGTGAGCGATATTTAATCTCCGTAGAACCTTGGCAGTTTTCCCCTTTTAAAATTCTCAAGACTAAATCGAAGGTATTTTCCTGAGCTAAAGTATTACCAATAATGCCCAAGCTCCATGTGCTGATGATTGCACCAACAATAGCTACTGATTTGAGGTATTTTCTCACAAAGGCTCTTTAAATTTTAGTTTCAGCAATTCCATTATATCTTATAGCGTTCTTAGAGAGATGACCTCACACTAGGTAAATTAAGATATCTCTCGCAGTTGACAATTATATCATTTTTTGATATCATACCTCAAGACAAAATCAAATTTAACACAATTATTTACATAAAAATATAGTTTTACAGCCATGATGACTTATAAAAGCTACACAGCCCATGTTGAAGTTGATTTAGAAGCTGGTATTCTGTTTGGTCGAGTGCTTGACATTAATGACGTAGTGACATTTAAAGCAAAAACCATTGAATAAGCTCGCCAAGAATTCCAAAATTCAGTTGATGATTATCTAGAGTTTTGCAAAGAATTGGGACAGGAACCTGATAAACCATTTTCAGGTAAGCTGCCATTTCGCACAACTCCTGAACATCATCGTAAAATCTTTATTGCCGCCAATAAAGCGGGAAAAAGTATCAATGCTTGGATGGATGAGGTTTTAAGTAGAGCAGCCGATCGAGCAATTAATACTTAATTAGCTAAGGATAATGAATTCTGTGTTGCGATCGTATGTTGAACATCACATCAAGAACAGTCAATAAATGTGCGATCGCTTGTGAAATACAGTAAAATATAGCTAAAGCTCTCGCATTCAGCATTTTACCTGCCTCAAGCATCTCTCGCAGGCAAGGTGCTTGTGCCACAACATACAAAGGAGAGAATATGGTTGTTCAAAATGCCGATCGAGTTATTGAGGCTGTCAAGGAAGTCACGCAAGACATCAACTCTTACGAACAAGACTTTCTGGGATTTTATAAATTTATTGCCAATAGTATTTTTCAGGAAAGGGAAAGACTCGAAAAATTGCAGTCTATAGACTTGATTGTAATTGAAGATTTATATAAAGACTACGAACAATTAGAACGCCAGAACCTAGTATTGCAAAAAAGAGAACGGGAAGTTGTTCAAGTTTTCATATTTGGAGATTTTGAAGGAGATACTGAGATTACTTGGGAAATGTCGGAAATCTTAGCAGACTTTTTTGTTGAGTATCTTGTAATGCCGATTCTCAATAATATTAGTTACGATAAATTTGAGGCAATGCCTAGCTATTTTCTGGAATATATCAAAGATGGTGTGAGAGTGTATGAAGCAAAAAGAAGCTTACATCGAGATAGCGCAGAGGTACATAGCTAGTGCAAAGCAGCACCAATCTCAGGGGATAAACATTCAAGAAGTTATTGGTTTTCTTGCCTATCATGCTCTGGAATCGATCGCGGTTGCTGTAATAGTCTATTTTAAAAGTAGTATTCCGATGAACCACGAGACTAAGTTGCGAATGTTTTTGAGCTTGTGCAAGAAAAATTTTGCTGATTCAGTCAACGTCAAAAATTTAGCTGCTTTGATTATTCGTGTGGAAAAAAACGGTTACAGAAGTAGGTTTCTTTACCCTGAGTTTCAAGGGGAAAACAACTATAAGTCTCCTCAAGAACAGACTACTTTACCAGAAGCCGGGTTACTGGTGAGAGATATAGACCGAATCATCAATCAAATTATTAATCTAATTTAGCGCTACTCTAGGGAAACGGCACTGCCGTCTCCGGCGCGGGTACGAATACGGACACGGCAATGCCGTTTCCCTACGAATATTCTGGGTAGGGAAACGGCAATGCCGTCTCCGGCGCGAGCACGAATACGGACACGGCAATGCCGTTTCCCTACGAATATTCTGGGCAGAGAAATGACACTGCCGTCTCCGGCGCGGGCACGAATACGGACACGGCAATGCCGTTTCCCTACAAAAATCCGGGGTAGGGAAACGGCACTGCCGTCTCCGGCGTGGGCACGAATACGGACACGGCAATGCCGTTTCCGGCGCGGATATCCCGTTTATCAACCTAATTTGAAATCAATTAGAAACATACCGACTTTGCACATAATGTCTCAACACCGGATTCAAAGTAAACAAAGTTATCTTTTCCTCTTCTATTGCATCCAATAAAAACCGACTTCTGAGCGATCGCACTGCATTGATTATCTTTAGCGATGACAACGGTATTTTGTTAAAAAAATAGGTCACAGCAACAGGTTCAGCTAGACTAGCAAAGTGAGTCACCACAGCCAATTCCGGCGGAGTCAAGCGCTGAAATTGTTGAGATAACTGAGATTGCAACCCTTCATCTAAAATCGGCATCTCGCACTGCAAAAACTCAGCCACCCTACCGCCAAACAACTCTCGAATCAGGGTTGCTGTTAACTCCAACCACAGGGGATTGCCTTGATAAATATCAATTAATGTTTCCCATGTTTCCTCATCGGATAACTTTTCTGACTGCAAAATATCTTTAGCTGCTATTCCTAAACTTCCCAATTCAAAGGAGCGAACGGGATGATATGCTTTTTCTAATCGGACAAATTCTCTAGGTTTTTCGGAACTATTCAACATCAAACAACTCTGATGGGAAACTTCGGCAATTAGTTTAAAAAATAACTGATAATCTTGACAGTCAGATTTGTATTCTCCTGGGGGTTGTCCGCTGCAAAAAAGCATTTGCACGTCATCGAGGACTATCAGACAGCGATAGTTGCGTAGGTGGCTGAGGAGTTGGGAAATTTTGGTGTCAATGTTTTGGGGAGCTTCTGTTGGTTGGGGAAAGATTTGCAGCAGGTTGGTGAGGGTTGCTTCTAGGGTTGGGGAAAAGCGGAGGCTGCGATAGATGACGTAATCGAATTGGGTTTTGATTTGGTTGATGAGGCCCAGGGAGAGGGTTGTTTTGCCGATGCCGCTGATTCCGAGGAGTGCGATGAGGCGAGTGCGTTGCTGTGCGATCGAGTTTTCGAGGGTGGAGAGTTCGGAAGTGCGATCGAAAAAGGTGAATATTTCGGGTGCGTCGCCTAAGTCAATGTGGGATTGAGTTGGGGTTTGTTGGGGGTTTTGGGGAGGTGTTGGACTTATCGCTTTTTCTTGACAAATGTTGACGTTATTATTAACTGTTACATTCTCGCTATTGATAGTTGGCGAAAAGTTGTAAAATTTCGCTCTTTCTAGTATGGCTCTAACATTTCCTTTACTAACCTCTTCGCCTAATACCTCTGAAAGTAGTTTCCAGAGTTCAGCAGCAGCCACCCTAACATAACCTTCACTACAATCCCGGTCTTGGGCTACTTTTGCGGCATATTTTCGACCTTGGAGCGTTTCTTTTAAAATCGCCTCTTGCAGGTCGTCTAAGTGTTTCCCTGTTTCGGCAAAAACTTTTTCATCTGCAAATCTTAAGACTTCCTTAAGCTCCATAGGTCGCTTTTGAGGTAATTTTTAGTGATTATAACTTATTTTTTATAACTTTTTACATAACGTTATATAACGTTTTCTGACGCGAGTGGGTGGGCGATCGGCTAAGCAAGCTCATTGTATGATTTTTTTAGCGAAGGGTGCTAGTAGTCTACTCTTTCAGACATTACTTTCGAGATTTGCGATCGGGCTGTCTGAGAAGAGTACCGACATTAACGAAATCATCCTTATACTAAACTGAGGTTTAAGGATGAATAATTCGGATAGTCTTTCGCTCTGTGTCTGCCGCTTTGTACAGTCAATACCTGACAAGGATTCAACCTATGACAATTTTAACACAGCTTAATCCATTACAATGGAGCACTCTCCCAGACATCGATGATGTTGATCCCCTCAGCGAAGAAGATGAGGCTTGTTTGCAGGACATAAAAACTGTCCTTGAAAAACACGGACGTTTATCAAAATTTGGGGTGGCTCTTTTACATACTCATTTTGCTCTCAAACAAAACGAATTAATGCTTGAAGTTTGTGATGTTGACAACCGAACTTTAGTCGCGAAGCCAGTGAATATGGATTTTATTAGTTCTGAAAATATCATTGAAACTCTCTGGAGGTTTGATCAAGGGAGCGGAAGTTCATGTGCAGACATCTGCTGGAAACAGACAAATGGTCAACACCCGCGTCGGCATGAAGCTTTTCCACCTGAAGGTAGATGATTAATAGTTGGCGTAGTTGGCGTAGGGTGCGTTAACGAAGTGTAACGCACCCCAACAGCGGGAAGGATGGAAGGAGGCTTAAGTGGGGCGATCGCTTGATAAAACCAGCTACTTAAAGTTCAGTTAATACTGAGATCGAGTTGAATCATACAAAAATCAATGGAGTAGTTATGGCTAAAAAGTACATGGGTCAAGTTAAAACCTCAGAAGGTTCCCCTTATGAGTATCATTGGGACGAGGATACTGGAGAAGTCTATGTTGGCGAGGAATCTGCTGGTAAAGCTTCATCCGCTGAGGATGCTTGGCGTAAAGCGAATTTCTACGCAACTACGCTTCAGAAAATGAAGGATTGATTGAGAAAAGTTGCGATCGCCCACATTGACAGAAAAAGTTAAAGGTTGGGCGATCGCTTTCTCGAATTTACTATACGTTATTAAGTGGTAAAAATGAGTTCCTCAGATTATCAACGAGCGGTCGAAGAATTGTTGCGTAATGGCGATTTAAATATTAAAAATGAAAATTATCAAG
>CASBQF010000079.1 GCA_949127775.1 Oscillatoriales cyanobacterium PMM_0080 | reverse complement strand
GGGGCGGGCAATGATTTTCTGGGCGGGGAGGCTGGGGATGATTCCTTAAATGGCGGGTTGGGCAACGATTTTCTGTTCGGTGGAGATGGCAATAATACCCTTGTCGGTGGCGGCGGTGCTGACTTCTTGTCTGGGGGGGCGGGGAATGATTTTTATCAGTTGGATGGTACAACGGCTCAAGGTAGTGTCATTTCAGATATTGGCGGCATAAATTCCCTCAGCCTTCCGGGAGTAACGCTTTCACTCAATTTGGTCGCTGGAAAGACGGGCTTGGGACGAGATGGCACGAGTTTGGTGATTGACTTGAACCAAGATGGTGTGCTTAATGGTCTGGATGTGGAGATTTTGGACTTTTTTGCTACGCCGACTGGGACTACTCCTGGTATTGGCGTCATCCAAACGTTGGGCAATTTCAGCAGTACGGAAATTTTCAGCAGTTTTGCTACCTCGCCTCTACTGACTGCCCCAACACCGCTACCTCCGAAGCCGATAGCTCCAGTGCCACCGACGCCAACCCCTGCGCCAGCGCCTGTATTGACTGCGCCGACGCCTGTAACTCTTCCAGCACCCGCGCCTGTGGTAACTGGAACGACGCCCGCGCCTGTGGTAACTGGAACGACGCCCGCGCCTGTGGTAACTGGAACGACGCCCGCCCCTGTGGTAACTGCACCTACACAGGTAGCCGGGCCTGTGATAACTCCACCAACTCCAACTCCACCGACGCCTACTCCACCGACACCTACGCCAACACCGACACCTTCTGTAACCGAATCTTGTCCGAGCCCCGTACTTATACCGATGCCTGTACTGGAACCGGGCCCGATTCGGGATTTTCAAAAGTCAGGGGATGATTCGCTGCTTGGTACTAGCGGTAGAGATAATATCAATGGCGGCAGAGGCAATGACACGATTTTTGGTTTTGATGGTGCTGATAGTTTGTTTGGAGGTGATGGGAGCGATCGAATCTTTGGCAATCCAGGCAACGATACGATCGATGGGGCTGCTGGCGATGATGTGGTTTTTGGTGGGAAGGATGACGATTTTGTTGTCGGCGGTGATGGGAACGATCGACTCCGGGGCGATCTAGATAACGATACTGTCACGGGTGACAATGGTGACGATCTTCTGTTCGGGGGGAAAGGGTTAGATTTGCTGTTCGGCGGGGTAGGAAATGATACGCTGAGCGGTGATCTAGACCAAGATACTTTGATTGGAGGTTCTGGGAGTGACTTGTTTCTGCTGCGACCAAATGGGGCTGTGGCGGATCTAGCTGTTGCGGATTTGATTACAGACTTTGAGGTTGGGGTTGATTCGATCGGGCTTTCTGGAGGTTTGACCTTTGCTAACTTGCGCCTGGAGGCTGTCGATTGCAACACAGTGATTCGAGTTGCTGATTCTGGTCAAGTTTTGGCGGTGGTTAACTCGGTGAAGCCCGATCGGCTTTTTGGCAGTTTTGTAACGGCTAACATCACTCTGATTTAGAGGTTTGGTTCCGAAAGGACGAGAAAGCCAAAATTAGAACACTCAAGATGCAGTGTCCCTACAATATTATTCTCCGTAGGGACACTCAAGATGCCGTGTCCTTTAGATCGTCCCGATGCTCTCCCGCACGATCGCTCTCCAATAGCCGTTGCAAATATTTACCGATCGTGTATCACTTGACTGATCGGACAATATACGCGAAACTTTACATAACACTGATGTATTGCTTCTATTTTTAATAACTTCTGTTAAGTTGTGACTCAAAACCTATCAATTCGTCAAAATTGATATAGTGCTTTGTCAGTCAGCCAACTCTCAAGAAGCGACCTCAGAAGGCATCGTCCCTAGCAAGGCAGATGTCGGTGTCTAATTTCAATATTGCTATTGAGTCTGCCGAAATTATGGAAACACTAGAATTTGTGATTTATCCAGATGGCCGCGTACAGGAAACAGTCACCGGCATTGTCGGTGCTTCCTGCGCTGAGGTAACGGCTGCCATTGAAGCCCAGCTTGGCGTGGTGCTTCATCAAGAGTCAACATCTGAATATTTCGCCCAAACGCTCAATCAATCGGCCGAAGCGACGACTCAAGTGGCTTTTAGCGATTGGTAATTTTTTTTGTTGAGTTCACTTAATTTTTTTTGGAACCACCATGTCACACTTTAGCCAAATCAAGACCCAGATCCGCAATTTGAATTCTTTGGAAGCTGCTTTAACTGACTTGGGTATTGACTGGAAGTCTGGCCCAACTGAGGTACGCGGCTATCGCGGTCTAACCAGCACCGCTGAGGTGGTGATCGAGCAAGAAAACGGCTATGACCTCGGTTTTAGCTGGAATGGGACTGAGTATGAGTTGGTAGCTGACTTGCAATTTTGGCAGCAAGCTTGGTCTGTAGACCGTTTTCTGAATAAGGTGACTCAGCGCTACGCTTACCATACGGTGCTGAATGAGAGCGCTAAGCAGGGTTTCCAAGTTTCTGAGCAAAAGCAAAATCAAGACGGTTCGATCCGTTTGGTGATGCAACGCTGGTGCGCTTAATCGTTTTTCGAGTTTTTGGCAATCTTGTCTCATCAAAGTCCGCGCCATGCGAGACTTATTCACTATTGTGAGGGTCTAAATGTCTGAGCTTTCTGGACTCGGAATAGATACAGCAGCCGATCGCACTGGTTTAGAGCCGGAGTTAGGCGGATTTTTGCGCGATGCGCCCGATCGCACTGGCTTAGAACCGGAATTAGGCGGCGTGTTGCGCCAAAAAGGTGTCTACGTTGACGAGATTACCTGCATTGGCTGCAAACATTGCGCTCATGTTGCTCGCAACACTTTCTACATTGAACCGGATTACGGGCGATCGCGCGTAGTTCGACAAGACGGCGATTCTGAAGAGTTGATCCTGGAAGCGATGGATACTTGTCCGGTGAATTGTATTCACTGGGTTGACTACACCGAACTCAAGAATCTGGAAGAAGAACGCAAGGATCAGGTGATTCCTGTAGTTGGTTTTCCGGTGGAGTATGCGACGATTCAGGCCCGTGCTCGCCGCCAGCGCGAAAAATCTAAATTGGCCCGCAAGTTCAAAGGTAGCTCTTGAAATCTACAATTCACATCCACAGCTTAAAACCTGTGGCTCAAAAAAGAAAGCCCGCACGCGCGGGCTTTCTTTTTATACATTGTATAATTAAAGTTTATTTGAGAGGATGATGATCCGCGAGAATTTTCTCAACTCTGGCTTCATCGATTCTGGCAGTTAATGTTGTTGCCTCGTTGTTATCCCGAATGGTTTTTGCTAAAGTAAAAGACGAGCCGACTGAAAAAGTTAAACCCATACCCATAAAAGCTTTTTGCCAGGGATCTACCTGTAAATAAATCACACCGACAGTAGTTGCGGAAATGGCAACAATAAAAGAAACCCAACATTGAAGTATCCAAGCATTAGTATCTTTTTGACGTATGATTTGTTTCTGCATAATGCCTCTAAGTCAAATATATCTTTTGGTTGATTAACTTATACAATAGAGAGCGTATATTCAGCTTTCAGGATAGCCAGGGACAGTTTTTATAAGTGAACAGGGCGATCGGGCTTTTGACTAAAAATTAGAACGCTTTAGATAGGTTTTCATACTCTTTGAGCCTGGAAAGGAGTAGACAGTTTATAAACTGGACTAATTGAGATTAACTTTGAGATAGTTTACTGACTGGTTTTAGGGATAATTCTCAAAAGTTCCTTTTGGTTTTTGCAGGGCTTGACCAAACCAGACTGGTACACCTTAGCAATAAAAGGTGCTTGATTTCCGCGAATAAATCGTTTCATATTTTCTAAGGCATTTACAAAAGCTTGTGCGACTACAACTCCAGAAACATCGCCACCCACAAATGCAAACAGCCGTACATTACCTTGAGCCACAGCCAATAACTCCAAAGGACGACTAGCAATTTTCTTGTCCTTTGTTAGTACCACCCAATTGCTTTCTCGAACTATCCTCAGCCAATCCTCATCATTGAGGTCTTGACTAAAATGATCGTCATGAATTTCTACTGTCGCCCCCGCATCTCGTAACGAATCTGCCAGTTTTTTTCCTAAACATCGATCGATGAAAAATATCTCATTCATGCTACTAGCGGAAGTTCGCAGCGAATACCTTCCTCTATTTGGAGGCGCGAGCAATTATAGTCCTCAGCCAGTTCATCTATGGAATCACCCGCTTTGTAACGTTCTGCCAGCATAGCTGTGGGAATGCCAGTCCCAGCCAAAACTGGGCGGCCAAAGGAGATTCCGGGGTCAATCATCACTGTTTTAGGTTCGTCAGCACCTGGTAGTTTTGTGAAAGGATAGAGTTTGAGAGGCAATCCAGCGTCATCTCGTACAATGCGATCGAAATAAGTGTCTAGAATCTGCCTCGCTTCCTGTTCCCTGCCGGATGCTGCAAGCTTCTGTCCAAATTTCTCAAGCAAAAGAGCAATTCCCTCGACTTGAAACTCAATTCGAGCGTATAAGTGAGGAGTAGAAAAATGACTGTTGACGCATTTGAGATCGGTGCTAAGTTGCTTGCGAGAGAAGCCTGTAGCCTTAACAATAGCAATCAAAACATGAGCCTCTACCAAATTGGTGAAAGAAAGTAGTCTAGTTTTGGACTGGGGCAGCAGTTCAAGATTGTGGTGTTGAGGTAACTCAATCAACGGCTCAAAGAAGTGCTTGTCCGTTTTTGTTTCCGAGTACCAGCCAACAACCCAATGTCGCAACATATCTCTCCGCAGCCTCAGATATTGTGCTGCTTGAGGGATAGAATATATCGGAATATCCCGCAGTTCAAATTTGTGAGTATCAGTCATAGCAGTATCTCCAGCCTAAATACTTCTATTTTTGCACGGCCAGCGGGCGATCGGCAAAATTCATTTTATTTTATGCCAAAAATGTAGAGATGCAGCATTCTACATCTCTACAATCCCAGGTTAATTTTTTTTGTCCCAGTCTGCGGAGGCGGACTTCGTTTGTGTGCCCGTAAACTCCCCAAATTCTATTCGGCGGGCTCCTTGTTTGTGTAGCCTACTTATTTTTCTGCTGAGTCTTCGCTTGTTCGATCGCAATTTCCCTCACTGCTTGGAAAGAACTCAAATTCGATGAGCCCTCAATCGCCTTCACCGCCAAATCTTGAACTTGTTTCAAAGCAGAATCAAGCTGTTTCGACAAACTAGCAATGCGCGCATCTTGATTTTGCATAGTCTGCAACATCCCTTGAATTTGCAGTTCATAATTTTGCTTCTGCCCTTCGATATCTTTAGCCAACAAGTCAGCCTTAATTTTAGCTTGGTAATTGCCAATATTACGACCGTTATCTTTCCCGTTCTTAATATTAGTTTCCAGTTCTTTCGGAAAAGCTTCAACCTTAGCTTTAACTTCCGCAGAAACTTTTTCCCGTTCCGCAATTAATTTTTCGCGTTCTCCCCACTGTTTCTGCTGTTCCTGCTCAAACTCTTGGATGTCTTGATGCAGCCTTTCCTGGCGCTGGTCATATTCTTCGATATCCAAATTTCGCTGAAGATGCAAATCGTAGTTATACAACTCTTCATCCCGATTGCGAGCTTTTTGCTGATTTTCATTGCGTTCTTTAACAGTCAACTTTTGCAGTTCCTGCTCTTTTCCCCAAGCTTGATGCTGTTCCAAAAATTCCTGTTCAACAGTTTCGCGTTGTTCGCTGAGTTCGTTAGTAAATGTTTTCGCGCTTTCTTCGTACTGTTGAATTAAATTGTCCAGCGTATCTTCTGCAACATCTTCTAAACTGTGCAACTCTTGCAGTTGTTGAACTTCTTCGCCCACTGTGCGCCGCAATTCTCCGAGTTTAGCAGCTTCAGAAGTTAATTTCTCAGACAACTCACTGACAGCGCCACCAAAGCCAAATTGCAGCAAAATCAAATTGTCGATTGTGGACTGCATTTTTTGTTGATTTTGAGTTAAAGCCATTGGTTTTTGTGCCTCCACAATAAGTTTTTCTGGGACTGCTGTTTGCTTTCCAGAAGCATTTAGCTGTTTGATTTGCGATTCTAATGTGACTTTTTCTTCCGTTGCTTCCTTGTAAGCTTCTAAGATTTCAGCCTTGGTGCTTTTGTCGCTAACTTTTCTACTCATGACTTTTCATTTGTTAATAGTTGGGAGATTTATGTCATTTTTTCGTAAGGTGCGCAATGCGCACCCTACTGTGTTTTAAGCTTTGCTAGCAAAAGCTTTCATTGCTAAATCTTGCGATTGCTTCATTGTGGCTTGTAGTTGCGCGGATATTTCGGCGATTTGCTCGGTTTGTCGCTCAATTGTCTGCTGTAGAGACTGCACTTTCAATTCATATCCCTGCTTACTTCCTTCCCATTCTTTGTCTACTAAATCTGCCTTGACTTTAGCTTCGCGAGAAACTTCTTGAATCGCTTCTTCTTTGGCTTTAGTATAAGCTTGTTTGAGTTCCTCTTCAAACCCTGCGGCTTTGGTTTGATTCTTTTCAAACTCTGCTTGATTGTCGCTGAGTAATTTTTCTCGTTCTACCCAATTCTTTTCTTTTTCGCGGGTAGATTCTTGCAAGTCGCGTTCTGATGTGCGCTTCGTTTCTTCGTAGGCGTCGGTTTCGATTTTTCGTTCGCGTTGTAAATCGTATTGGTGATCGGCTGCTTCACTCTGGCGCTGTTTAATTGTGAATGCAGTTTTTTCTTGAACTGCGGTCTCAAATTCTTGCTGTTCTTTGCCCCAAATCTTGCGTTTTTGGGTCGTATCTTTTTCGAGAATTTCACGCTGATTGGCGGCGTTTTGTTCCAGCACAGTCAATTTTTCTTGGTGCTCTTCAGTTAAAATGTGGAAGGCATCTGCTACAACTCGTATTTGCTGCAACTCTTGGAGTTGTTCGGCTTCAATTTCGATCGCGCGTTTTAATTCGTCTAATTTTGAAGATTCCTGCTTCAGTTTTTCGGAAAGTCCGCTGGTGATGCTGCCGAAATCTAATTGCAAGTCGGCTAAGCCTTTGATGATGCTATCAATTGTGTAAGTAGAAGCGACTTCGAGGAGTTGTTTGTTTTTGGCTTTTTCTGCTGACTGTTCTTTGGTTTCGACTTTGGATTCTATCTTTTTCTTGTCGGCTAAAATTTGCTGGAAGTTTTGCAAAATTTGGGATTTGCTATCTTTGGTAGTTGCTAGTGTCATAATGCTTTTTTCTCCTGATTCTAATTTCTTGATTGTTGACTGAGACGTTTTTAGTTATCCCAAGTTGCGCAGTTGACTGAGAATAGTTCCGTATTTTCTGGCTGCATTTGGTTTTTGTTCGCAGTTGTCGCTGGCGATGATTTTGAGGATTTGTTGACAGCGATCGCACCGATTTTGTGGCCAGCAGTCGCACTCGTCAACTATACTCAAAAGCGTGTCTTTTAGCAACTGATTTTGGGCTAACAAAGCTCGGTAGTTCCGCCGGATAGATTCGGCAACTAAAGTCATATGCTGGAAGTCTTCGGTGAGACTTTCGATGTCGTTAACTGCGTCTGCTCGAATTTGGTCGAACATCTCAAAATTTTCTCTCAGACGGTTTTCTTGCAGGTTTAGTTTGGTTCTGAGTTTCGTTAATTTCTTCATTTCACTTTGGTGTAACAGTTATGGTAAAGGCGCGATTTAATCGCGCCTTTACAGCCTTTTCTGTTTCTGATTTTGTCTTTGCTAAAAATCCATCGATTCATCAATGTGTTGCAGGCTCAGTGGCCGAACTTCCTGCCATTTTCGATCGCCGAATCAGATGTTTTGTCTGTTTTGGTTCTGGATAAGTATAATCAACCATCGCCTCTTGTTGAGCTTTAATAATCCGCAGCGCGGCGAGCAAATTCTCTAACGTTTCTAAGTGCGCTGGGGTGAAGTGGATGCTGAAGCCTTCGCCATCCCGTGCGTAGCCAGGACAAACCAGTGAGGCTGAGCTTTGTTCTTCGTGGGTGGCGATGTATAGCCAGTCATCGTCTTCGAGCTTGTAATGCGTGTCTGTCCAGGTTCTCAGCATTTGCGATCGGCTCCTTTTTATTTTCTACGTACAAGGGTTTTGACAGCGCTGCTCGCTCCTCTTTCTGTCAATGACGCTATATCTAGCGTTTTATTTATCTAATTTACATTTTATACCATACCAATATGGCTGGCGTGGTTGAATAAACCGTCAATTAATCTCATGGTAACGTATGTTGATTTTGTAGTCAAGTATTTTGTTGAACTTTTGATCAAAACAGGCTAGAATGCTTGTCAGGAGGCGAAAAACCGTGGAACAAACATTTGGAAAACTGATCCGTCAAGCTCGCAAGGACAAAGCTTACTCACAACGTGAGCTAGCTGGTATGCTAAGTGTGGACTTTACTTATTTGTCGAAGCTGGAGAACGATCGAGCGGATTACGCGCCAAAAGAGGAGGTAATTCGATCGCTAGCGCGGAATCTCGACATCAACGAAGAGGAGTTGATTTTTCTGGCGGGGAGACTGCCTCAGCAGTACGAAGCGCTGCTGAAGCAGAATCCGAAGGAAATGCAGGCTCTTTTCCGGCGGATGCAAGAAAATCCAGATTGGCTCAAACAATCTTTTGAAGCGTAACAGAGGCCGAGCAAAGTGAGTATTTTTAAACCGTATTGCTTCTACCCCAAAGAAACGATCGAGCGTTTGGCTTCCGACATCTTGATGCAGATGCAGAAAACGCAAAATTTTGCTCCGAGATGGCCAATGGATGCGACAACGGTTGCTGATTTTCTGGACTTGGGCGTAGTTTGGGAGTCGATCGAGCCGGACTCCGAAGGTGCGATCGCCGCCAGGATTTTACCCCAGCAGCGGTTAATCGAAATCAACGAATTGATTCTCGAAAAACCACCTGGTTTCATCGAATCGACGATCGCCCACGAAATCGGCCACTGGGTACTGCACGTCAATCAAGACGAAGCAGACGGCGCTGTCAAACAACTGCAACTCAACTTAGATAATGCAGAAAACACAGCGTCTGATGTCGAGGAACCTTTTGTGTGTCGTGGTGCGATCGCGAGTACCAAGATTGCATCGATCGAATGGCAAGCGCAATATTTTGCAAGCTGTTTGTTAATGCCCCGATGTATTTTGGAGGACAAAAGACAAGGCCGGGATTTAACAAAGTGGTCTAATTTGTATAAAATTCGCGATGAAATGGGAGTCAGCATTTCCAATTTGACCAACCGCTTACAGGAGTTTGGCTGGATTTACATCCCCAAGGGAACCCGCGAGATTTATGCCGGGAAAGAGGCCGCCAACGGACAGCAGCGGTTGTTCGGGTAAGGTGCGATGGGATTTGAGATTCGAGAAGTGCGATCGAATCTCAGCTTTTTTTGGTGTCAGGAATGGCGGAAATAATATCAGGGAATAGCGAAGAAGAGCGAAACTGGAGACAAGACAAGCTGCTTACTAAGCAGGAGATTGAGAGATTGAAAATAGGAGGAGTTGACATCCACGAAATCAAAAACGAAGAAAACGCTTCTAAAAAAGACCTTTACAAAGACAGAGACGGAAACATCTACGTCAAACCTAAAGGCGGCATGAGTCCGGGCGAACCAACAAATCTCAACATTAATGATTTCTCATCACATTAAACAGGAGTCTGAGGATGGAATCAGAGATTTATGCTTATTTTGCCTTAATTGGAACTGACTTATCTCCAGAAGAGGTAACAGAAAAAGTCGGCATAAAACCAAGTAAAACTTGGAAAATTGGCGACTTAATTCACTCAAAGGCTACTATTCGCAAAAAGTATAATGGCTGGAGAGTAGATTCTCAACTTAGCAAGTCGGACGACTTAGAATCTCACATTAAATCTGTGATGGAACAACTTCAACCGGGATGGCTATCTTTGGTAGAGTTGTGTAAGCATTGTAAAGCCGAAATTTCTTGCGTCATCTATTACAAAAGTGGCAGCATCCCAGCGATTCATTTTGATAAATATATTGTTGAAAATGTACATCAATTGAATGCGGAAATTGATGTAGATTTTTATGTTTTACCAGAAGAAAGTTAAGACCAAAGAAACCGGGTTTTTCACCTAATCTGTGGGTTGAAACGAATAATTTTCGCCAAAAACCCGGTTTCTGACAACTCGTGAGTGAGTCCTAAAGTAAATAAGGCGATCGCCCTTCTGAGCTCCTTGCTTCCTCCTGTGGTACAGTATGAATGAAAAAAATCATGGACTACGCATGGTGGCTAAAAACCCGGTTTCTACGAGATTTGGGTTGAGTGACCAGAAATAGACGAAGAAACCGGGTTTCTGGGGTTAGCACGCGCAAGTCCTAAAAAATTTATACTGTTCCAATTATGCTAACTAATATTGCAATCCTGCTAGAAGCTTGTGGGGAATTAAATATATCTTACGAAATCCTGCATCCTTCCCAAAATTTGATTAAAATCAAACATGAGGGCGAAGATTATTTTTTTGTCAATTACATGATGCCATTTAGCAGCGCGTCAGTAGAGCAAATTTTGAAAGATAAAGAATATACTTATCAACTATTAAACACCAAGATAAATACTCCTAAAACTGTTAGTTTTGTCTCACCTCACTGCGAGGAGAAGTATAAAAAATATTTGAGTTTCCCAGATATTGCATCAATGGTTGTGGAAGTAAATCAAAATTTGGTTCTTCCAGTCATTGTTAAACGAAATCGTGGCTCGGGTGGCAACAATGTTTTTTTGTGTAAAAGCACACAGGAAATTCAAGAATCTTTAGAAATCATATTTAATGTCAATAGCAAAGATTATGACTATGTGGCGCTAGCTCAAGAATATATCGAAATTGTCCACGAATATCGGGCTGTATTTTGCCAAGAAAAGCTGGTTTTGCTGTACGAAAAAGACAAGTCTCAGGCTGCATTTGCGGGAAACTTGAGTCCGCTGCACTGGGAAGGTGCAACAGCAAAACATATAACTAATTTTAGGATTATTTCGGGAATTGAAGATTTTGTGAGGCCTGTTTTTGCGGAAATGGCGATCGACTATGCTGGCTTTGACATCGCACTGGATACAAATGGGGAATATTGGCTAATTGAGATTAACTCAAGTCCCAATTACGATATTTTTGTCAGAGATCACGATCGCCAAATTGTCGTAAAGATGTTTAAATATATTTTAGAAAGCTTGATTGTTCACAAAATGCCATGAATTCTCGATTTGAGGAATGCGCTATAATTAACTAAATCCAATTCTTTAAAGTAAAACCAATGACAGCACAAGTATTAGAACTAGAGGGGACGTGGGAAGAAATTCTAGCCCTATCAGAAAAATTTGCTGGACGCCGAGTTCGCATCATAGTTCTTGCTAACGAAGACGAAGCAACACTCCCATCTCCAGAAGAAAGCTTTCGGCAAGCATGGCTGGAAATAAAGACCGGGAAAACTAGACCTGTATCGGAACTGTGGGATGGAATTGATGCAGCGATCGAGATGATGGAGTCTTTACCAGAAACTTTACAGCAGCAAGTAGCAGAATACTTGAAAGAGTATATCGCAGACTTAAAAGATGAGCTTCGATGGGAGGAATCTTTCAAGAAAACGCAACCGCAACTTGTGGCTGCTGCCCAACGCGCAAAACAAGAAATGGTTTTTTGTGACGAAACGTTGAAGTCAGCAGAAGAGTGTTTTCGTCAAGGATGGAAGGAAGCAATGACAGGAGAGACTATACTGCTTTCTGAACTGTGGGAGGGAATTGATGCAGAATAATCCTCCTTTAAGGCAGATTATACCTACACGAGAATTTCAACGCGACTTGCGGACTCTCTCTAAAAAGTACCGCCATATTCGATAGGATGTTCAGCCAATTATTGAAAAACTGCAAGCTGGAGAGTTGCTGGGAGTTCGGATACCTGGGACTGGTTACGAAATATTTAAGGTACGTGTTAAAAACAGCGACATTCAAAAAGGAAAAAGCGCTGGATATAGATTCATTTACTATCTTCAAACAATGACGAACATTATCTTGATTGCCATTTATTCAAAATCAGAACAATCAGATATTGCTGCCGATCGAATTTTAGAAATTATCAGCGAATTTAATGAGTTGATTGAAGACGCAGGAGAAACGACAGAAGAAATACAAGATAAGGACTAAAATCTATAATTAACTAAATTCAAATATTAAAATAAAGACGACGGAGGACACGGCAGTGCCGTTTCCCTACCCCAAAATAATATTGTATGGACACGGCACTGCCGTGTCCTGATTTCTTGAGAGGACACGGCAATGCCGTTTCCCTACCCCAAAATAATCATGAGCATTCGATGAGATATGTAACCATCGCCAGATTAATTGTAGGGAAACGGCACTGCCGTGTCCAAATTTCGGGTAATATCATTTCTGGTTGCATCGTTATTGTTCAAGACTAAAGGAGGACACGGCAGTGCCGTTTCCCTACCCCAAAATAATATTGTAGGGAAACGGCACTGCCGTGTCCTGATTTCTTGATATCACATTCTCTCCAATACTTGAATCCCCAACAAATCCAAACCCAACTTCAAAGTTCTAGCAGTCAAATCGCACAAAATTAGCCGCGAAGTCCGCAATGGTTCCTCAGCTTTCAAAACTGGACATTGCTCAAAGAATTGATTGAATTTTTGACTTAATTCAAATAAATACTGACAAATTCGATTTGGTAATAAGTCGCCGCCAACAGCATTTATAACTTCATTTAACTGCAATAAATGCTTGGCTAATACTAACTCGGCATCAGACTGCAAAATCACTGTCGCACCAGCATCTAAGTTGTCAAAATCAATCTCACCTTTGCGGCGAATTCCCTGCACGCGCACGTAGGCATACAGCATATAAGGTGCGGTGTTTCCTTGCAATGCGAGCATTTTGTCGTAACTAAATACGTAGTTGCTGGCGCGGTTTTGACTTAAGTCGGCATACTTGACAGCACTCAAACCAACTGTTTGAGATACGTTGGCGATAAATTCTGCGGTTTCGTTTCTTTCTTCTGCTTTTAGTCTATTTTCTAAATCTTGGCGGGTGCGGATAACTGCCTGATCGAGCAAATCTTGCAGCCGCACTGCATCCCCAGAACGAGTTTTTAATCTTTTGCCATCCTCTCCGCATACCAAACCGAAGGGAACATGGATAATCTCGACATCTTCGGGAATCCAATTGGCTTTTCTGGCTACTGCAAATACTTGGGCGAAATGATTGGCTTGTCCCGAGTCGGTGACGTAAATTAAGCGTTTTGCGCCGTCTTCTTTGATGCGGTAGCGGATTGCTGCTAAGTCGGTGGTGGCGTAGTTGTAGCCGCCGTCGGTTTTTTGGACGATTAGCGGCAATGGTTCGCCTTCTTTATTGGTGAATCCGTCTACAAAAACGCATTTTGCGCCGTCGCTTTCTACTAGCAAACCGAGATTTGTTAAATCTTCGACTACTCCGGGTAATAACGGATTGTAAAATGATTCGCCGCGTTCGGTTAATTTGATGTCGAGCAAGTCGTAGATTACTTGGAATTCGCGGCGAGATTGATCGCACAGCAGTTTCCAAGCGCGCCTGGTGTCTTCGGCACCGGCTTGGAGTTTTACTACTTCTTGGCGGGCGGTTTCTTTGAAGGTTTCGTCTGTGTCGAAGCGCTGTTTTGCTAGGCGGTAAAATGCGACTAAATCGCCTAAGTCTAGTGCGTCTGCGGTTGTTAAGGCTTGGGGGTGAACTTCCCGCAAGTATGCGATCAGCATTCCGAATTGGGTGCCCCAGTCGCCGATGTGGTTGATTCTGATTACGTCGTGGCCGATAAATTCGAGGGTGCGGGCGATCGCATCTCCGATGATTGTCGATCGCAAATGTCCGACGTGCATTTCTTTGGCGATATTCGGACTCGAAAAGTCGATCGCGATTCTCTGAGGCGTTTGAGTCGGTGAAATCCCCAAACGGGTGTCGGCGGCGATCTCGCTAACTTGCGCTTCCAAATAAGCCGGTTTCAGCTTCAAATTGATAAAACCGGGGCCGGCGATTTCTGGGGTTTCGCAGATGTCGGCGATGTCGAGGTTTTCGATGATTGTAGAGGCGATCGCCCGTGGGGACTTGCCTAACTTTTTCCCCAAACTCATCGCCGCGTTGCACTGAAAGTCCCCAAAGCTGGGATTGCTGGCGGCGGCTAGCATCGGATCTGTACCCGAATAACTTTCGCCGAATGCGGCGGTGAAGGCTTTTGCAAATCTTGCTTTTAACTGTTGGGCGATCGAGTTCATCTTTTTTAATATTTTGATTTGATACTTAGTTTTTTAACTAATTTATGTATTTGTACTTACGCTTTTGCTGAATATGCGATCGAAATCAGGCGCTTTGGTAATTGAGGACACATTTTATCACAATGACGATCGCTTGACAAGCCCAAAATTATCACATTCGATCATGATGGCGATCGCTACATAATTTAATTAAATGACTTATATTAAGGTATGTTAACATTGTGTTTACTCGCGAAAATTCTACGAAAGGAAGTAGTTATGTTATCTCAACCTGTTTTTGGCGATCGTTCTCTGACTCAATCCTTTTATCAAGCTGTAATCGATCGCTTCGCTGAGCCTTTGAGTCTCTCGACTCAAGCGCTATTAGAAGAGTGCACCCTCGGCTTTGCGCCTTGTCCCGATGGAGTCAAAACCTTTTTCATCATCTCGCCAAGTCTGGATGCAGCAGAGCGACTAATTGGCAAAATCGACTGTATTTTGGAGCGAGTTGCCGAACTCATGGCTGGAGTCGGACAGGTTGCCCTGTGCATCGTTCCCGCCGGTAGTGACGTAGATCGAGAGGTCGATCTGCAAGACTTAGAAAAAGTTCCCCCCGATTGTCTCGCTTGCAAAATCTTTACGATTGTCTGTGCTGATGCTGCGACCGATCGCTAAAATTGACAGTTAACAACCAGCGACTCGTAGTGCTGAGCTAAATCAGTGCTGATGAGGAAGTGTCGAGTAGATTGCCTATTAGTAACAATCGCTTAATTTTTTGTGCACAGGGTGCAGGTAGTTCGATCGTTTGTAAAGTTGCACTCGCGATCGAAGGCAAGTATTAACCAGCAACAATTTACAGACAAAATGCCCGATTGTCAGTCGATCTAATTTTGATTTTTCGACTCAAACAGCCGTGCATCTACTTTTCACCTCCCCAATAAAGGCCGCCAAAAATCCGTGCTAACTTTCCTCGGTGTCTCGCCTCAACAGACAGCAGCAGGAATTAGGCGGTATCGCAGGAAAATAAATCTCGGCGAAGGATTCCCCTGGTTCGCAGCGAGCAGAAATATGTTGAAAAATAGAATTGTGCTTCAGATTCGCGATTCGCAGAGAACTTGACAGAAAAATAGAATTTGTTAAAAATTCTAGTTGAAAATTTGAATTATTAAATTTTATACCTAACATTGGCGATAAAATCTAAGATTGAAATTCTCAAATCTACAATCAAGCCATCATGGTAAAACTGACACCGAACCCCAGCTTTAGTTTAACGATTCGTGTTGCTCTGCCGAACCAGCCGGGAATGCTGGCTAGCGTCACCAGCGCGATCGCCTCTGTGGGCGGCAACTTCGGCCAAATCGACTTAATCGAACAAACCCGCGCCAGTACAGTTCGCGATATCACCGTCGATGCTTATAGCACCGATCACAACGAAGAAATCGTGCAAGCAGTGAAAGCGCTACCGGATGTCAAAGTGATCGATGTGTTCGATCGCACTTTCGACTTGCACCGTGGCGGAAAAATCAGCGTAATTAGCAAAATTTCCCTCAAACGCCAGTCCGATTTGGCAATGGCCTACACCCCAGGAGTCGCCCGCATCTGCACGGCGATCGCCAATGATCCCCAACAAGTTTACAACCTGACAATCAAACAAAATACTGTTGCCATTGTTACCGACGGTAGCGCAGTTTTGGGACTAGGAAACCTCGGGCCAATGGCTGCACTGCCAGTCATGGAAGGGAAGGCGATGTTATTTAAAGAATTTGCCGGAATTGACGCCTTTCCTATCTGTTTGAATACCCAAGATACCGAGGAAATTATTCGCACAGTGCAGAATATCGCTCCGGTTTTTGGGGGAGTTAATCTCGAAGATATTTCTTCTCCTCGCTGCTTTGAAATCGAAGCAAGATTGCGAGCAACCTTAGATATTCCGATTTTTCACGACGACCAACATGGCACGGCGATTGTTAGTTTGGCAGCATTAATTAATGCCTTGAAAATCGTCAAAAAATCACTAGCAGAAGTGTGTATCGTAATTAACGGAGCTGGTGCGGCCGGAATCGCGATCGCCCGTTTGTTGCGCAAAGCAGGTGCCGAAAACATCATCATGTGTGACTCCAAAGGTGTCCTGTCCAAAGATCGCACGGATATGAACCCAGAAAAACTCGAATTTGCTGTGGCTTCGGGAGGTACTTTGGAAGATGCGATGGCCGGTGCTGATGTATTTTTAGGTGTCAGTGCGCCCGGGGTGGTTACGCGATCGATGGTGCGATCGATGGCTGAGAATCCGATCGTGTTTGCAATGGCAAATCCCATTCCCGAAATTCAGCCAGAATTAATTATGGAGGATGCGGCGATCATCGCTACCGGACGCAGCGATTACCCGAATCAAATCAACAATGTGTTGGCATTTCCGGGGATATTTCGAGGTGCTTTGGACTGCAAAGCTCGCACGATTACTACCAGTATGTATTTGGGTGCAGCTTATGCGATCGCCTCTTTAGTCAGCCCTTCCCAACTTGACAAAGAGCATATTATACCATCAGTTTTTGACGAAAGAGTTGCCATTGCTGTCGCAGGTGCTGTGCAGTTGGCAGCCCGAACCGAAGGTATCGCCCGCGATTAATTAAAGGAAGTTCGGCAACGGATTTTATAAGGCAATACGGTTTACTTAACACTATTTCTGCCCCGGAGATCCCCCTAAATCCCCCTTAAAAAGGGGGACTTTGAGAGCATTCTTGTCCCCCCTTTTTTAAGGGTGTGCCAGGGAAATCTCTTTTAAGTGAACCGTATTGTTTTATAACGGATTTAAGGGATGTAACTGATAGAGGGAAGTTCGGCAACGATGCCGAACTTTCTCACTAAGTGATAAAAGTCACAGCAGTTGAAAAAATAGAAGATACAATTAAGTATCCCAAGTCCAGCTAAGTCAGATGCAAAGGCAGTTAGGAGAAGAACGGATCGATCGCAGCAACAGCAAATTGTTAGAAATGTGTCCGATCGGGCTGGCATTGTGCCGGACAGATGGGACTTTTCTAGATGTAAATCCAGCTTTTGCAAATATTATCGGCTACACAGTTGCAGAAACTCTCAAGCTCAATTACTGGGAAATTCTGCAAACAGAATTTCCTGGTATAGAAAAATATCTAGAAAGTCAAGCAAAAAATAGCTGCACGGGCCCATGCGAAGCAGCATACAAACATAAAAACAACCATTTCGTACCCGTGCGAGTTTCCGATCGGGCCATTGAAACAGAGGGAGAGTGCGCGATTTGGTTGAGTGCTGAACAAGTTTTTAATACTCGGGAAAAAAATCGGGAATCAGCGGCGCCGGACTCCGATTCACATCTAGAAAAAATGCTGGCAAAGCAGACTCCCGAAGTCGCAAAAGCTAACGAACTACTCCAACAAAAAATTGCCGAACTCGAACTTGCAAAATCGCAACTACAACTACAAAATCAGATTCTAGATCAAATTCGCGAAGCCGTAATTTGCACGGATGCGAACAGCTCGATCACCAGTTGGAATAAAGCCGCTCAAAGGCTGTACGGCTACGAGGAAAGTGAAGTTATCGGTCAACATATTAGTCTAATTTATCCGCCGCAACAGCGGGAATCAGTATTAGAATTAGTGGCAAAACCGCTAGTAAAAACAGGCGAGTGCGAACTAGAAATTACAATGCAGCGCAAGTCTGGAGAAGACTTCTACTCGCACTTATCAGTTTGTCTGGTTAAAGACGTTAACGGCGAAGTCTTTGGGAGTGTGGGCTGCATCAGGGATATTAGCGATCGCAAAGCCTTAGAACAAGAATTAACACAAAAACAAGCACTATTTGATTCCTTTTTGCAGGAGGCACCGGCGGGAGTTTGCATTTTGGACTCCCAACTGCGGTACATCCAGATCAATCAATTTCTAGCAGACATAAATTGCTTGAGTCCAGCAGAACACATTGGCAAGACTATACGCGAAATATTGCCGGATATCGCTCCAATGGTAGAGCCTTTATACGAACAAATATTCAAAACAAAGCAACCCCTAATTAACATCGAGATGAGCGCTGAAAATCTCAGAGAGCCTGGGATTATGCAACACGTTACAGGTTCTTATTTTCCGCTGCTAGACAAAGATGGCGAGGCGATCGGCATTGGTGCACTCGTGATTGACATTAGCGATCGCAAACAAGCAGAAGCAGCACTGCAAAAAAGCGAACAGCTCTACCGCACGATGGCAAGCAACATCCCTAACGGTGCGGTGATGCTGTTTGACAAAAAAATGCGCTTCACCCTGGTAGAAGGTACAGAATTAGCCGCTGTGGGGCTTTCCAAAGAGTTAATGGAAGGCAAGACAATCTGGGAAGTATTCGAGCCGGATTTTTGTGCTGCTGTAGAGCCAAATTATCGGGCGGCGCTGGCTGGAGAAACAGTTGTTACAGAATTTACCTATGGCGATCGCATTTACCTCGCCTATACTTTGCCCGTCAGAAACGAAGTGCAAGAAATCATCGGCGGATTGCTAATGACTCAAAACATTACGGCTCGCAAATTAGCAGAAGAAGCCCTCAGAGAAAGCGAAGAAAAATATCGCTGCATCGTCGAGACAGCCGATGAAGGAATCTGGATGATCGACGCAGAGGGTAAAACTACTTTTGTCAACCAAAAAATGGCCGATATGCTCGGCACCAGCCCAGAGGAAACGCTCGGGAAGTCCCTATTTGATTTCATGGATGCAGAAGGCATCGCGATCGCCCAAGCCAATCTCAACCGCCGCCGCGAAGGAATTCGCGAACAGCACGATTTTAAGTTCCTGCGCCAAGATGGGAGCGACTTGTGGGCGATGATTTCTACTAATCCTTTGCCAGACAAAGAAGGGCGCTATGTCGGCGCTTTAGCAATGGTTGCCGACATTACAACTCGCAAGCAAACAGAAGCTGCATTGCAGCAGTCGGAAGCCAAATTTCGATCGCTCTACGAACTAACCAGTCTAGCTGTTTTGATGTTAGATGAAAACGGTATTTGTGATGTCAACAACGCCACCATAGAACTATTTGGAGGCACTGGCAAAGAGCAGTTTGTCGGCAAGAATCCTGGCAAAATCTCGCCACCTTTCCAACCCAACGGCAGAGATTCTTTGAGCATGGCTAGCGAAATGATGGCGATCGCCTTTGAGCGCGGTAATAACCGTTTTGAGTGGGTTCACCAGCGCTCAGACGGTACGGATTTTCCCGCCGAAGTCGTGCTGACAATCATTCAAGTTGGCAATGAAACACTTATTGAAGCAGTCGTCCAAGATTTAACCGATCGCAAACTGGCAGAAGAAACATTAGTGCGATCGGAACAAGCCCTCAGAAAACAAGCTCAGAGAGAACAACTGCTGAATCAAATTGCCAACCAAATTCGCAATTCTTTAGATTTAGACACAATTTTAGCAACCGCCGTTCAAGAAGTTCGCAATTTAATACAGCCAGATTGGTGCATCTTCACTTGGTATCGTGCTCGCAGCAATCCTCCGGTTTGGGAAACAGTTTGTGAAGCAAAAGAGTCCAGCTTGCCAAGTGTGATTGGTTCCTATGTAATTAATGAAGAATCTAGCGTGCTGATTCAGCATCTTTTGCAACTAAAAATGATCCGAATTGATGATGTGAGCACTTTTGAAGATTCAGGATTGTGTGAGATATACAGACAATTTGGGGTGAATTCAGTCTTGTCGCTGCCAATTCAAACTGCGTCGGGAGATATTGGCGTAATTTGCTGTCATCAGGCTTTGTCTGTGCGAAATTGGAGAGATTCGGAAGTCGAATTAATGCAAGCAGTGATTGCTCAAATTGCGATCGCGATCGAGCACGCCGAATTGTACACCCAAAGCCGCACAACTGCCAAATTAGCGCAAGCTCAAACCCAACAGCTAGAAAAAACTTTGCACCAACTCCAGCGCACCCAAACTCAATTAATTCAAAGTGAAAAAATGTCTAGTTTGGGACAGTTAGTCGCAGGTGTCGCCCACGAAATCAACAACCCAGTTAATTTTATCTACGGTAATCTCAGCTACACCAGCGAATACAGTGAAAAATTGCTCAAACTGCTGCAACTTTACGAACAAGAATATCCGCAGCCTAGCGCCACAATTTTAGATGCCAGAGAAGCATTTGAAATTGATTATATTGTTGAAGATTTACCAAAAATTGTCACATCCATGAAAGTCGGAGCCGATCGCATCCGCGACATAGTTTTGAGTCTGCGAACTTTCTCAAGACTTGACGAAGCCGAAATGAAACAAGTTGACATTCACGAAGGCATTGAAAGCACGCTGATGATTTTGCAAAACCGCCTGAAAAATAAAGCAGATCGCCCGCCGATTAATATTATCAAAGAATATGGTAACTTACCTTTAGTTGAATGTTATCCTGGTCAGTTAAATCAAGTATTTATGAATTTGTTGAGTAATGCGATCGACGCCTTGGAAATGGACATGAATAAACTCGATCGCACGGACAACATTCTCGCAATTACGATTCGCACCGAACTAACCGACAACAACTGCGTAGTGATGCGGATAGCTGACAACGGCCCCGGCATCGGCGAAAACGTGAAACGGCGGTTATTTGACCCATTTTTCACCACAAAACCCATCGGCAAAGGCACAGGCTTAGGATTGGCAATTTCGCACTCTATTATCGTAGAAAAACACGGTGGCGAGCTTTCCTGCAATTCAGTATTGGGAGAAGGTTCCGAATTTGCGATCGAGATTCCGCTGCGGCAAAAGAGAAATTAAAACCCGTTGCAAAATTAAGAGAAACCGGGTTTCTTCCGAGATATTTCGCCACCCAACCGAGATTTTTGCAGAAACCAGGTTTCTGAGACTTTGCTTCTAACCTAAAGATTTAACATAAACCCGATCGCATCTTTGCGTCTCAACACCCGTCGTCGGTAGATATCCGTTATTTTCGTAGAATATAACAGCTTCCTTAAGAATGCTAGCAGTTTCTATCCAAATTTCATCAAAGCCACGAGCAGTAATTTTACTTTCCAACTCTTGCAGTAAAAACTTCCCCAAACCTTGTCTCCTTGCTGCTGGCAAAATATACATTTTGCGAATTTCCACAGCATTATTCCCGCGCTCAATCGGATAGTAAGCGGCTGTGCCCACTATTTCTCCTTGCCGTTCAACTACCCAAAATTCTCCGCCCTTTTTCTGATAAAATAATTCTACATCATAGACATCGCGATCGGCCCCGAAAGGCTCGCATATTAAACCATACTCTACTAAAATATCCCGAATTAAATTAAAGGCATCAGCCCGATCGCGTGTTTCCCAGGAACGAACTAAAAAATCTAGATATTTGGTTTCCATTGGTTGTTACAAGTTACTATGTATTTTCGAGTTTAGCAACTGTAAAATTACTGATTTTTTTTGTTTTACAGTCTTTAAATGCACCCAACTTTTAACTATGGATTCTCGGTTCAGGATAGAGAGTTGCCAGCAACTCGCTCTCTATCAATGATAATTCCTCCAGTCGCTCAATCACCAGAGTGCGATCGAAATAAGTTGT
>CASBQF010000078.1 GCA_949127775.1 Oscillatoriales cyanobacterium PMM_0080 | reverse complement strand
CTGACGGGAAGTGCGGTGGGGACTCTGGGTTTTATGTCGCGACAGCAGGTGATTGATTTTAAGTATGCAAAACCGGAGGTTGATGTGTGGGCGGCGGCGGCTTGTTTGTATGCGATGTTGACGGGGTTTTTGCCGCGCAATTTGCAGGGTCAAGACCCGTTTTTGGCGGTTTTGCAAAGTGATGCTGTTCCGATTTGCGATCGCACTTCTAGCATCCCCAAGCCGCTAGCTAAGGTGATTGACTTAGCTTTAATTGACAATCCCGATACTTATTATAAAAGTGCGGCAGAATTTAAGCAAGCGCTACTAAATAGTATGCCATAAATATGGCTGATTCACCAGTGATCAGAAACCGGGTTTTTCCGAAAATCTTTGGTTGTTACCGATAGATGAGCATAAAAAACCCGGTTTCTTGAGAGTCGATCGCAATTTGAGCTTTTGCCATTCTTCCATCCAGTTATACTCAAAACGGCCGATCGCTTTTATTTCCTGCGCGACTTGTTGTTAGATGATTGAGATGCGTCAGGGGCGATTCGCGGGATATGTGCGATCGTTGCGCGTACTTCATCCAATATCCTACACAGAATCAGGATCTACGCCCAACTCCCGCAACCTCGCCGCCAATTTTTCAGCACGTTGACGCTCATCATCAGCCCGTTGACGCTCATCATCAGCCCGTTGACGTTCCGCTGTAGCTTGCTGTCCAAGTTCCTGCAACCGTGCTTGTTCTTCCTTAATCAACCCTTCCACTAATGGCGGACATAATATTTCATTCACTGATAATCTGAGATTGGGAAATACTACAGATATCATTTCCTCACCCGGTAAGTAATTTAGCTCTGTATAAATGTCATCACCTTCGAGAGATGCCATGACTCGCACCCGCTGTCTGTTTTCTGTTGGGTCAACAATCACATATTCCGGCACGTTAGCTTGTTCGTACTCTCCTCGTTTAGTTATATAATCTGCCCGCCGATCTTGGCTCACCACTTCTATTACTAATAATGGTGTTTCATCAAATTCCAGGATACCGGAACCGGGTCTTGCAAGAGCTTGTTGCCACAAACTTTCTGTGCAGACAACTACATCGGGAATTCGCGATGTCGCATCTTCTGTTCTGACTCCTAAAGAAGTTTTTACTACTAAATCGAGATTGTTTTCAGCTAGGTAACGCTGCAATTTATAAACCCAAAATTCGCAGATGCTTGTATGTAATGCGCTAGCCGTTGCCATTGGTATTAATTTGCCTTTGTACAGTTCATATTTTACATCGTCCTTGCTTTGATAAAATCGGTATTCTTCAAAGGTTAATGTGGGCGAAGTATCGACCTGTTTTTCTTCGATCGCTGACACAACAGATTGAGACATATATTTTTCCCGACTTTGATAGTTTGCTATTCTACTTAATCACCCGATGTGTAATGTGCGTCGCTATAATATTGTCTATTTAATGCAAGAGATTTTTCGAGCGACGCACCCTACGAATACTAAACAGTATCGGGATCTATATCCAATTCCCGCAACCTCGCTGCTAATCTTTCAGCGCGTTGACGTTCTTCGTCGGCGCGTTGACATTCTTCATCAGCGCGTTGACGTTCTTCGTCGGCCCGTTGACGTTCATCATCAGCCCGTTGACTCTCATCATTAGCCCGTTGACGTTCCGTTGCAGCTTCCTGTTCAAGTTCCAGTAACCGTGCTTTTTCTGCGTTAATTAACTCCTCTACCAAGGTTGGGTTTAGTATTTCATCCACTGATAAAATCAGATCGGGAAATACTACAGATACCATTTCCTCACCCGGTAAGTAATCTGTATATGTGTAACCATCTTCACCTTCAATCAATGCAAAAAGCCGGATTTTTTGCTTGCCATTTTTAGGGTCAACAATGCAATATTCCGGCACATTTGCTAATTCATACTCTCCCCGTTTGATTACGTAATCTGCCCGCCGATCTTGGCTGACTACTTCTACCACTAATAACGGTTTTTCATCAAAATCGAGGATGCCTGCACCGGGTCGAGCAGCAGCTTGTTCTAAAAGACTTTTAGTGCAGACGACTACATCGGGGATGCGCGATTTGTCTTCATCTGTTCTTACTCCCAGACCAGTTTTTACTACTAAGTCGAGATTGTGGGCGGCTAGGTAACGCTGTAATTTGTAAACTAAATATTCGCAAATTTTGATGTGTAAAACTGTTGCTGTTGGCATCGGGATTAATTTGCCTTTGTACAGTTCATATTGTACATCTGAATCACCTTGATAAAATCGGTATTCTTCAAAAGTTAAGGTAGGCAAAGTATCTGTTTGCTTTTCTTCTAAAACTGGGGCGATCGATTGAGACATATGTTTTGGTATGAGTTTACTTTTATATAGTTACTATTGTAGATCGGATTACCATTGGGGCGATCGCCTCAACAAGGCTGTAGCAGACTCACTGTCGAGAGGTTTAGAGAAAAAGTAGCCCTGACCGTACTCGCAGCCGATCGCCCGCATTTGAGCTAATTGAACGGCGGTTTCGACACCTTCTGCGACTACCTCCATCCCCAAACTGCGCGCCAGCATGACAATCGCCCGCACGATTTCCAGATTCTCGCCCGCTTCTCCGACGCGGCTGACAAAAGATCGATCGACCTTCAAAATATTAATCGGGAACCTGTGCAAATAACTCAGAGACGAATAACCAGTACCGAAATCATCAATACACAGCCCAATTCCCAACTCTCTCAACTGCGAAAGCATCGCCGCCGCCGCTTCCCCATCTTCCATCACCACAGTCTCAGTAATCTCCAACTTCAAACAGCGAGCATCAACACCCGTTTCTAGCAAAACTTGCTTAATTTGCTCGATCGACTCTGGTTCCGAAAACTGCCTCCCCGAAAGATTGACTGCTACTGTCAGCCGCGAATTTCCCAGAGGTAAATTCAAACTCTGCCACTTAATAATTTGGCGGCAGCTTTCGTTCAAAACCCACAAACCCAAAGGCGTAATTAACCCAGTTTCCTCCGCCATCGCAATAAATTCCATCGGAGAAACTACACCCCGTTCCGGGTGCAGCCAGCGCACCAGCGCCTCAAATCCGATAACTGAGCCGCTTTTCAAACAAACAATCGGCTGATAATAAACAGTAAAAGGACATTCCAATGTAGGAGGAGTAAATTGCGATTTCGGACGTTCCAATTTCCAGTCAATTTCGCACATCGGCGAGTTTTCCGCCGCCGCATCTGGCAAATCCACGATCGAGTATGTGGTGAAATTCAATTCTTCAACAGACTGGCGCAAATCGTGTTCCAAATTCATCAAAGCGACAGCCTGAGTGTGCATCGCACTTGTAAACACTTCGTAGCGAGCTTTACCAAGAGCTTTGGCTCGGTACATCGCAATATCAGCATCGCGCAAAATATCTCCCGGCCACTGATATTCGCCGGTACTCAAAGCAATGCCGATGCTAGCAGTAATTAAAACTTTATTACCTTCCAAATTCAGCGGCCGTTCGATCGCCCTTAGAATTTTCTTGGCTTGGGCGATCGCCTCATCAATACCTTGAATTTCCTCCAGCAAAATCACAAACTCATCTCCGCCTAGACGAGCCACCGTATCTCCGGGGCGCAAACAAGTTAAGAGACGGCGAGCCACAGCCACTAAAAGTCGATCGCCCGTGCGGTGTCCCTGACTGTCATTAATCACCTTAAACCTGTCCAAATCGAGAAACAGCACCGCAAACTGATAACTCGGATGTCGCTTGGCGCGAGCAAAAGCTTGACCCAACCTGTCAGTTAGCAAAGCCCGGTTCGGCAACTCCGTCAGGGCGTCATGCAAAGCATCGTGCAACAATTGGTCTTCAGCCACCTTGCGCTCAGTCACATCGTGACAGTTAACCACAATTCCCCGCACCGAAGGTTCGGCAAGCAAATTCGTGGCTACGGCTTCCAATATGCACCAGAAACCGTCCTTGTGTCGCACTCGGTATTCCGCTAATCCCAGGCTAACTCTCGGCAGTTGGATGATACCTTTGAACACTTGAGCCATCATCGGCAATTCATCGGGGTGAATCAAGTCAAATACAGAGCGGCCGAGGACTTCCGCCGTCGGGTAGCCCAAAATCCGCTCTTGGGAAGGAGAGACATAGCGGCAAAATCCTTTGTCGTCGAGAATTACAATAATGTCTCTAGCATTTTCAATCAGCGAGCGAAAACGCTTTTCGCTTTGTCGCAGTTCTTGTTCGGTGCGCTTGCGATCGGTAATGTCGGTATTTGTGTAAATTAGACCGACAATTGTCCCTGTGGGGTCTTTAATCGCATCGGCCCGCAGTAGCACTTGCAAAATTTCGCCACTTTTAGTGCGGTTGGTAACTTCACCAGACCAAGAATAACCTTGGGCGATCGTGTCGAGGATCTCCGAGGCGACGGAGGAGTCTGTAAAAACGGCCGCTATACCTCCAGCGAGTTTAAATTCCTCTGCGGTGTCCCATTCAAATAGCTGACAAAACGCTGGATTTTGATAGATGTGAGTGCCCGAAACATCGCTGATGCCGATCGCATCACTCGAACTTTCCACCGCCTTGCGAGTCAGCACCAGAGCTTCTTCAGCAGTTTTGCGCTCGGTAATGTCAATCCCTACCAGACAAGCTGCATTCCCCCGATCGTACTTTTGAGCCACAATCAAATAGTGTCCCGCCGCAGGTCCGCCGTCCGTTTTCACCTTAGCGCTGAGTTCTTTCACCGTTTCTGTAGCCTCGCCGGCAAAAAACTCCACTACAAAAGATTCAAAATCCGAGCTAGCGCCCAGAAAACCGATATCTTGACCGACAAAAGCCGACGGTAACAAACCGTGCAGTTTAGCTAAGTGGCGATTGACGCCCAAATACCGCAAATCCGAGCTAATCCAAGATACTATGCCTGGAACTGCTTCCAAAATGGTTTGCAGTTGGTCGTTAGCTTGCTGCAAAGCTTCCTGCACTTCGATGCGTTCGGACAAGTCTGTCCCGGTTCCGACGAAGTGAGTCAAATTACCGCTGTCGTCTCGCAGGGGAGATAGCGATAATTTGTTCCAGAAAGGAGTACCGTCTTTGCGGTAATTTTTGATTGTCACCTGCAATGCTCGACCTTCGCGCAAGGCATCGCGGATGTTAGCTACGATAGTTCGATCGGTATCAGGGCCTTGCAAAAATCGGCAATTGCGCCCCAAGACTTCAGAGGCGCAGTAACCTGTCATCCGTTCAAAGGCCGGATTGCAATAAATTATTGGACAGTCGGGTGCATTGGGGTCAGCAATGACAATGCCACTTGTAGTAGCTGCCAAGGCTCGATCGCCCAGCCATAGTGCTTCTGATGATGCAGTATGGCGATCGGCATTGTCCGCCACTTGACCTAAATTAGTAGAAATTGACTGGTTCTCGCGATCTCCCATCAGCCGAAGTTTCAAACAAACCTTTACAATTTCCGAGTTTTTATTACTTTAACGTTTTTAAGCACTTGTGCAAGTTAAATTTGATCTCGGTATTTTTTTCAGTTGACAGTTGACAGTTGACAGTTGACAGCTTGAGAGCGACCTCGACCTTCTAGGTAGAGGTCGCTCTCACGGGCGGTGCATTTCAATAGACTTCTTGCATACGTCTTTGATTGATAGAACAACGGCAGATGTTAGGCAGATAAACACAGATGCAACGCAGATAATTTCCTGAATAGTTTGTGACTTATGCAAGAAGTCTAATAAGTGAAGAGGGCGAAGCATTACCGCATATAAGTTATTAGTTATAATTCCATATTGATTGCGGTAATGCTTGGCCACTACAAACATATTTGCACTCATTGATATACACCCATCCCTGGTCAACTGAATGAAAGATATATAGCAATCCTAAATGATTTGCACATATGTAGGGGTAGTGGATGGTGCGTGCCTACCCCTACCCCCAGTAAAGAGGGCAACCACGGGGGGTTTCCCCTACAAGAATCACACAACTTATGAACGAACAGACTATAGTCTTGATCATCATTTAGGATTGCTATAGTGCTGTTAAATCTTAATTTTGGAGGCGCTGATATCTACAATTGCAACTTTGTATTTTTAGAGATCCAATACTGAAATTTTATTGATTCAAAAAAAATAGTTTATGGCCGCTTGACATTTTTTATAAATTAATGTTTTAAAAGCTTGACATTTTTTATAATAAGAGTTAATGGAAAAAATAACTGCCTCGGTTCGAGAAGAAACTATACTGCGCAAAAGGCAAAAAAATATCAACTAGAAATTGTAAATTACCCTTTTTCTACTGAATAATGACGGTTTCAGAGGAGAAAATATCGAGTTTAGAAAAGTCGCAAAAATAGGTTAAACTTAGCTGAGAACGGTTGAAGAGAGAGCAAAATGTTACAGCGACACCCTTGGCCGCAGACAATTGAAGAGGCGATCGCCATTCAAGAACAGCTTCGGTCAGAGGTAATTACCGAAAATCAACTGTCAACAGTTCGGTATGTCGCAGGCGTAGATGTCGGCTACGACAGCATAGACGATGTATCGCGGGCCGCTGTAACAATTCTGAGCTTTCCAGAGTTGGAATTACAGCAGCAGGCTGTAGTTCGCAGTCCAACTACCTTTCCTTATGTTCCCGGTTTCCTGTCTTTTCGAGAAGTGCCGGCAGTCCTCGATGCTTTGGAAAATATCAGTTTGAGACCAGACTTGATATTGTGCGATGGTCAAGGACTAGCTCATCCCCGCAGGTTCGGTCTTGCCTGCCATTTGGGAGTTTTGACAGGGATTGCGACGATCGGAGTTGCCAAAAATCGATTTATTGGAGAACATTTAGAGGTAGGGATCGCTCGGGGCAGTTGGCAGCCCTTGCTGCATGAGGGATCAACTGTAGGCGCAGCACTCAGGACGCAAACAGGCGTAAAACCGATTTATGTTTCGATCGGTCATAAGGTAAACTTGATAAGTGCGATCGAGTATGTCCTGTGCTGCGCCCCGAGATATCGCTTGCCAGAAACAACTCGATCGGCAGACCAACTAACATCTCCGAGCACTGGCCAGCCCGGAAGGCATCAAAAAAATGACAAGTAAAAAGACAAAAAAAGCATCCCTCTTTAGACTTTTAATTTTTGAGGTGTAGTCGTTAATTCAAAAAATCCTCTGAGTGTATCGCCAATCAGCTTTCCATTCCATCCTGCCAGCGAACTAAAGAATTACTATACCTGAGAAAGAGGTATAAAAGTTGGGGGATTTATAGAATGATTGAAAGACAGTAACCTGCTTAAACTTTGGCGAGTCTAACTACAGTGTCCGGGCGTGAACTATTTTTAGTTCACATTTGTAAAAAATCAGAAAAAAACGAGGAGACAGTCATGGCTGAGAAAAGCAAACGCGGATTCGCATCTATGGACGCAGAAAAACAGCGCGCAATCGCTAGCAAAGGCGGAAAAGCTGCACACGCGAAAGGAACTGCACACGAATTCACTTCCGAAGAAGCCAGAGAAGCTGGTCAAAAAGGCGGCGAAGCTGTCAGCAGAAATCGGGAGCACATGGCTCAAATTGGTCGCGAAGGCGGTCGAAAAAGCCGCAAGAGCGAAGCAGCATCATAAGCTTCCCCAAAGCAAAACACTGCAACTCTCAGATTGTACAGTTGCAGTCTGAGATTCAGTACGATAAATATGCTGGCGTTTGAGGAGGTGGGCGATCGAATTCTCAGAGGTAGTTCGATCGACTTTCCCTCCCAAAAACGCCATTGGCGTTGCTGAGAAAGGAGTATGATTTGCCTCCGAAATTTAGAGTAGGGGCAATTCATGAATTGCCTCTAAATTTCAGGGATTGCCTAAGTGAGTGAATCATACCTAAATTCAGCAACGCCCCAATTCTTTCTGGTAAATGTCTAACGGCGAATCTTTAACAAAACTGACTCATGGCGAGTCAGTCGCCAAAAGCCCTAAAGTCGGGGCTTTTTTTTGTCAACTGTCGCAGATTTAAATTGTATATTCAGGGCAAGCTCTCTCGCCCCACTCATTGTTTGATTGTTTTCTGATATACAATTTAAATACAGAACAGCTTGGGACTGAGAATTAAATAACTTCCACTCTTAAAAGTGGGATGTCCCGCTCGTCTTGAACAGGCTTTCGGGCCTGTTCCACAATAATAATTAAAATTGTAAGTTATTTAATTTGCGATCCTAAGTTATTTAATTCGCGATCCTTAGTGAAGATTATTTAAAAGAGTTAGATTAGTATTTTTCAGGAAATATAAAACCATGACAAACCAGCTCACTTTAGGATGGACAGAGGCTGGGGTGCGTCAAACTCAGACCATTCAAAACGGACAGCCGACCAAAAATCCGGGAACCGTCAGGCTAGGGCGCGATCCAACCAAGTGCGATGTCGTATTTTCGGATTCCTCAGTATCGGGGTTGCACGTCGAAATATTTTTTAATCAGGAATTGCAGGAGTATGTAGTGCGGAATTTGCGCGAAAGCAATCCGCCGCTGGTAGACGGAAAATTTCTTGTCAAAGGCGAAGCAAGATTGAGATCCGACAGCCATATTCATTTAGGCCAAGTGCAAATCGACATAGTTTCGGTATCTGCGACTGCGGTTGCAATTCCACAGACTGTTTTGCTTTCCGCGCCTGTGGTGCAAAGTTCTTCCCCGCCAACGGGGCCTTCAAGCTACGGTTTGCAGTGTCCCAAGTGCAGTCGAGTTTCGCCTTACGCACAGTTGAGTGCGGGATGTCCGTGGTGCGGGACTTCTTTGGCGGCGGCGGTGAGTGTGGTACTCCCTGGGTGAGGGGAGAGAAAAGGGGAGAATCGGGCGATTTGGTTGGATTGTCGATCGGCACCATTGCCAATGCTAGGATTGTGCCATTTCCGGGAACTAATTTTCGCCCGGATACTCCTGAACACATCAAGACACAAAAAACCAATTTTTTAAATCTGATTGAGGTTTTGAACGAAGTAGAGAGGTTCAGAAACCCGATTTTGTCGTTCCCGAGGGTGCATCTCACTTTTCAAGAGGGCGAAGCATGACCGCATATAAGTTATTAGTTATAATCTCATATTTACGGAGGTCATGCTTCGCCCCGGAGCGATATATTTGCTTGCGCCCAGATGCACCCGTTCCCGATTGCATTCAATCCAAAATCTCAAATCGGATCTCTCAAAATCAAAAAGTTTTTTTGCCTAAAGCTCAAAGCCGACGGCTGATGTTTAAAAAATAAGCATGAATTCTCAACCCTTGCGCCTGCGACTGACTTGGAAAGATACAACTACGGGGGATTCTCGCTCCCCGATACTCGATTTGCCGATTGCATTGGGGCGAATTTTTGAAGCTATGCCCGCCGCAATCAACAGGGAACAAGTTTCTCGGATTGCCCTCAATAGCAGCCAAGTTTCTCGCTTCCACGGAGTGATTGCGAAGGAAGGAAATAGTATCTTAGTCACTGATACGGGCAGTCGCAACGGTATTTTTGTGAACGGTGTTCGCCAAACCCGCTGTATTCTGGCAAACGGTGATATGTTGCAAATTGGGCCCTACGCGATCGCCATTTCATTTGCTATTAATTCGGCAGAAACCCAGTCTGTTAATTCTCACATTTTCTTTAACCCGCAGACCAATGGCCCAGACCCCACGTTGGGGCCAAAAATCGTATCGCGGCTTCCTCAAACAGGTAGCATAGGAGAATTTCCGCCGATCGCATTTTTGCAGGCGAATCAAGTGACAATGCGATCGATCCAATCGATGGGACTGCCCGTTGAAGAGATTGATTGGGCTGCTGTTGGCGGCGGTTTGGGTAGCTTGATTTGGGTGGATTTGCTCAGAATTTGCGGCGTGAAGGTCGATCGAATTGCCGTTCTGGGCATGGAAGAGCAACCTTACGCCCGCTACCGTCGGTTATGCCTGAATTCTCAAATTCCGCTCAGGGAACGCCTGCGATCGAATTCTGACTCTTGTCCAGACAACATTTGGGGCTGGCCTCCCTACGCTGTGCGGGAAGCTTGGCAGGAATTGCTGAAAGGCAGGTTGGGAGTATCGCTGAAGTTGATGTGGCAGGTGTTTGCGGAACCAACTTTTGCCGAAACTTATACGCCTCGGGCGGGGAATGTGTTTGATTCAATTGACAGGGAAACTGTGCGTATTGGCTGGAATCAGATGTTTCGCTACGGTAGGGTGCGGGGAATTCGGAAGACAGATGACGGCAGGTACGCGATCGCTTATTCTCGATCGAATGCCAACCAACGAGATCATGCTTTTTTGATTGCTAAATACGTACACTTAGCCACGGGCTATCCGGCCATTCAATTTCTGCCAGACTTGCAAGAATATCGCGAGAAAACTCAGGATTTTGAATCGGTTGTCAACGCTTACGAAAGCCACGACGGCGTTTACGAAAAGTTGGAGGCGAGGGGCGGTAGTGTGTTAATTCGAGGGCGGGGAATCGTCGCTTCCCGCGTTGTGCAGCGAATTTACGAAGCGCGGCAGCGAAATGCCAACATTCAAGTATTGCATTTGATGCGATCGGCTAAACCCCAAGGTAACAAATTCGATCGAGCTGTGCGAAGCGTCGAAAATCACTACGAATTTCAACCCTTCAACTGGCCAAAAGCTTGCTGGGGCGGGGAACTACAAGTAATGTTAGAAAAAGCCGCCCCCGAATTTCGATCGCAGTTACTCACCGACTGGGGTGGCACGACTACCGCCCAGCGCAACGACTGGCGGCGTATTGTCAAAGAAGGTTTAAGTCAAGGATGGTATCAAATTACCTTCGGGGAAGTCGATCGAGTCGATCGGGACAGTCACAACCGCACAGTAACCTACATTCAGGAAAAAGAACTCAAGGGGCAAATTAAGTTAGAGGCTGATTTTATCATTGACGCGACGGGTTTGGACGCTAAGGTAAAAACCAGTCCCCTGCTAGAGGATTTGGTAGTTCAATACAATCTTCCCCTCAACGCATTGGGACGTTTGAGCGTGAACAATGATTTTGAAGTGTCCGAATTGCGCAACACTGCCCTTGGCAACGCACAAGGTCGAGTATACGCAGCCGGGGCGATTACTTTGGGAGGGGCTTACGCGCCTGTGGACAGCTTTTTGGGCTTGCAATACGCCGCCCTGCGTTCCGTTAAAAATCTGGCAGCCAACGGAGCACCGGGTGTTCGGAAATTGAGCATTTGTCGATCGTTCGTGCAGTGGTTAAAGTGGATTTTCAATAAATCTCCCGGTTGATTAGTTATTGGTTATTAGTTATTAGTTATTGGTTATTAGTTATTAGTTATTAGTCAATACGGTTTACTTAAGGCTTTTTGACGAATTTCTTAAGTCAACCATATTGCGGTAGGGGCGGGTTGGGCTCAGAATTTATGAAATAATCGACTGTATCAAGGCAAAACCCGCCCTCTTAAGTAAACCGTATTGGGTTATTAGTTGTCAATGCCCAATTCCCAATGCCCAATGCCCAATGCCCAATGCCCAATGCCCAATGCCCAATCCTTAATTTATTATGACTCCCACCTTATTTGGTCGCTGGCAAACTCGAATACTCTTATTTGCAACTGTAGGCATTTTAGTAACATTACCATTTTTTCTAGGTTTAATTACTGATAAATCAGGCTGGATATTTTTCTGGATTCTAGGTTATGTAGCGATTTTTGGCATCGGCTGGGATGCTCTATACATCTACATCCAGCAGTTTCGCTGGGATCGAGATTGGCCCGGCGCATTTCAATTACTGGCTGGCATTTGGGAAGCACTTTTTGTCTTGTTATTAATCAAAACCATCGGTTTACCGGGGATACCGCTGCTAGACTTTGATTTAGGAGCTTTTGCTCTACATTATAGTTTGGTATGGCTGGCTATTTATCTGGCATCGCAAACACTAATGCGGATTTTATTTCCCTACTGGCGTTTCCGAGGCGGCCAATGGTTGTAAAAATATTGTGTGATTTTTGTGATGCCTGTAGGGGCTATTTTTACAGACAATCTGTGCCTAAGACCAATAATCTCATAAATCCGCCCCGGCCAATTACCAATTACCAATTACAAATTCCCCATGCCCAATTCCCCATGCCCAATTCCCTGTATATTCTCATTTTTTTCCGGTTCAGGCTTCCTCGATTTGGGCTTTGAGTCGATCGGCTTTAATGTAGCATACGTCAACGAAATTTTCTCGCCATTCATCCAAGCATACCGTCACTCTCGCCAGTGTCTGAATTTACCGCAGCCAGAATACGGATACTGCGAAGCAGATGAAACAGATGTAACTCGACTTGTAGAAGGAAAACCAGCACTTCACTTGCGAGAATTGATGCAAGATGCCCGGAAGAAATACGATAGGATTGGATTTATTGCGGGGCCGCCTTGTCCCGACTTTTCAATCGGTGGCAAAAACCGAGGTGGGGAAGGAGATAAAGGCAAACTTTCAGCTTCTTACATTGAATTGATTTGCCAACAGCAGCCTGATTTCTTTGTGTTTGAAAACGTCAAAGGTTTGTGGAGAACAAAAAAACATAAAGCGTTTTATGACGAACTTAAAAATAAGTTGGCTGAGGCAGGATACGTATTTGTGGAACGTTTAATCAATGCGATCGAATATGGTGTGCCACAAGATAGAGATAGAATTATTTTAATCGGTTTCCAAAAACATCTTGTCAAAGATATGGGCATTTGTTTAGAGCAAAATAGCCAAATGTTGCCAGAAGGTATATTTCCTTGGTCGAGTCAGATTTTATATCCCAAATCCGAAGTTTTTTCTAATCCTTGGCCTGAGACTGATCCGTTTGCCTGCGATAGTTTGCTGCCTTGCCCTGATGACATTCCCAAAGAGTTAACAGTACAGTTTTGGTTCCAAAAAAATGATGTTGTAAATCATCCTAATGCGGAACATTATTTTCAACCAAGAGCCGGGATTAAAAGGTTTGCTGCTGTCGATGAGGGAGATGATTCTAAAAAATCTTACAAGCGTTTGCACCGCTGGCGTTATTCCCCGACTGCTTGTTATGGCAATAACGAAGTTCACTTGCATCCTTACAAAATTCGCAGGCTTTCTCTTGCAGAAACGCTGGCTATTCAGTCTTTGCCTAAAAAGTTTGCACTACCTGACAATATGACTCTAACTAATATGTTTAAAACTGTGGGAAATGGGGTTCCTTATTTGGCATCCAAAGGTATTGCTCAAACAATTTTAGAGTTTTTAGATAATAGTTCTCAAGCGGTCCATATTCCCGAATTTTTGAAGAAGTCGGAAATCTAAAACTTATTACTATTTGTAGCGGTAAGGTGCGCATTGCGCACCCTACAATGACCTGACTTATCTCGTTTAACACAGAAGTGTTATAATAACCCGTTAAGGTTAACAACCTAGATTTTTTATTTGCCTGCAATTCGCCATGACTGTTAAACCCCGCCGCTATCACATTACCACTTTCGGATGCCAGATGAACAAAGCCGACTCCGAACGGATGGCCGGCATTCTGGAAAATATGGGCTTTGAGTTTTCGGAAGACCCGAACGAAGCTAGCTTGATTCTCTACAATACTTGCACGATTCGAGACAATGCCGAACAAAGAGTTTATTCTAATCTCGGAAGGCAGGCTCACCGCAAGCGCAAGGAACCGGGTTTAACTTTAGTTGTAGCGGGGTGCGTGGCTCAGCAAGAAGGTGAAGCACTGCTGCGCAGAGTGCCGGAATTGGACTTAGTAATGGGGCCGCAACACGCGAATCGCCTGGAAGATTTGCTGGAACAAGTTTTTCAGGGAAATCAAGTTGTGGCGACTGAAGCTGTTGAGATTATGGAGGATATTACTAAGCCTCGCCGCGATAGCAAGGTGACTGCTTGGGTGAATGTAATTTACGGGTGTAATGAACGCTGTACTTATTGTGTTGTTCCGAATGTTCGCGGGGTTGAACAGTCGCGAACACCGGAGGCTATTCGCGCGGAAATGGAGGATTTGGGCCGCCAAGGTTACAAAGAAGTGACTTTGTTGGGGCAGAATATTGATGCTTATGGGCGCGATTTGCCGGGGACGAAACCGGATGGCAGCAACCTACATACTTTGACGGATTTGCTTTATTTTGTGCAGGATGTTCCGGGAGTCGATCGCCTGCGTTTTGCTACTAGCCACCCACGCTATTTTAATGAACGGTTAATTAAGGCTTGTGCAGAATTACCGCAAGTTTGCGAACATTTTCATGTGCCTTTTCAGTCTGGGGATAATGATATTTTGAAGGCGATGTCTCGTGGTTATACTCAGGAGAAATATCTGCGAATTGTTGATATGATTCGCCGTTATATGCCGGATGCTTCGATTACTGCGGATGCAATTGTCGCTTTTCCGGGGGAGACGGAGGCGCAGTTTGAGAAGACTGTGAAGTTGATCGAAGATGTTGGTTTCGATTTGGTGAATACGGCAGCTTATTCGCCGCGCCCTGGTACGCCGGCCGCTTTGTGGGATAATCAGTTGAGTGAGGATGTAAAAGCCGATCGCCTGCAACGACTAAATCGTGTCGTCACAACAACCGCGATGGAGCGTTCGCAACGCTATTTCGGACGCACTGAAGAGGTTTTGGTGGAAGTCCAAAATCTCAAAGATCCAACTCAGGTGATGGGGCGTACTCGCGGCAATCGTCTCACATTCTTTAAGGGCGATATTGCACAATTGGCTGGTAAAATTGTCCAGGTCAAAATTACAGATATTCGCGCTTTTAGTTTGACTGGCGAAATGCTCTAAGAGTTTTGATATCACTCCCAAAAATTCTATATGTAGGGTGCGATAGTTAGTACCCTACACAATTAGGTTCCGCGTCATTCCTGAAGAAGTCATTTAACCTCGATCGCAAATCATGAATCAACCAATTCGCATTTTGCTGCAAACAACTATCCCGAAAACAGAGGATGACTGGAGTATCGAGCGTTTCTCTTTACTCCAAAAATATCTGGCGGCGCTGGAAGACGATCGCGGAAATCAACTGTTTCAAGTAAGCGCGAGAAACCGCGAAGCGAATGCTGAGGGAGACGATCCCATTTTAAGCAGTTTGGCGGATTCAGATTTTGACGAACTGTGGCTATTTGCTGTGGATTCTGGCGACGGTTTGACTGAAAATGATCGGGCGGGAATTGAGGCTTTTCACAGGCAGGGAGGCGGGCTATTGACGGCTCGCGACCATCAAGATTTGGGTTCGTCTATTTGCACTCTCGGCATTGTGGGGCTAGCGAATTTTTTCCAAACGAAAAATCTCGATCCAGATAGTTCGAGGCACTGCGTTGATGACATTTACACTACTGATATTTCTTGGCCGAACTATCATTCGGGGCGCAACGGGAATTATCAAAAAATTGTGCCAATTGAGCCTGTTCACCCTCTTTTGCAAAGGCCTGGTTTGGCTGGGGGCGCGATCGACTTTTTTCCGGCTCATCCCCACGAAGGTGCGGTGGGAGTCCCCCCAGGGGAACAGTACGGCAGGGCGATCGCTCAAGGGAAAAGTTTGGTGAGCGATCGCACTTTTAACCTCGCTGTAGCTTTCGAGTGGCCGGCAGACGATCGCGGGAATCAAGTTGGACGCGCAGTAGCTGAATCGACTTTTCATCACTTCTGTGACTATAATTTGAATGCAGATATGGGTTGTCCCAGCTTTGTGAGCGAAGTGCCGGGAAATACCATGCAAACAGAGCCGCAAGCTTTGGAAGATATCAAAACTTATGTGCGCAATTTAGGTTTGTGGCTGGCGAGAAAACCGAGTTAATTTGTATTAAAACAAGAGAGTGAAAAGTTCATGGTACAAAATTCAGAATTCGACCAAGAACAGTCCAATCTGCAAGCTGAATTGCCACAGCCAAACGAACGCGGAGAGTATCAAAGAACTTCTCACCGATATTGGCAAGTGGTAGATTCAGACCCGAATGGTCTTAATTGTCGCATGGGCGCGCATTCTATTGAGGAAATAGAAAACCCCGGGAGTAAGGTAGATTTAAATATTGGTAGTTGGCCTATAGTTGGTACTTTGAAACAAGGCGAGAAGTTTGAAATCTATCTCGGCCCTAGCGGATTGGGGGTTTTGTATGACGATCGCCATCAACCTTGGTTTTTTGTAGAAAAAAGTGAGGGTATTGCTGGGGTTCGCAATTGTTTTGTTCGGGCTCGCGACAGTTTTGTGCAGCCCGTACAGCCTAAGTAGTCTGCATAGTTGATATTGGCTGGAGTGCTGCGCTCTTCTAATAAGATATGATTTTTTTTACCGCAGAGGGCGCAGAGGGCGCAGAGGAAGAGTGGGAGGGAGGGGATAGGCGGTTCGTTCGTTTCTGTGTTGGCTGCGCTCTGTGCGTGTATATTTGTCAAAAAGTACCGGGAGTGTTGAAAAATGACGAAGATGCGGATAGGGCTGTTATTCGGCGGGCGATCGGGCGAACATGAGGTTTCAATTAGCTCAGCAAGGGCGATCGCCCGCGCCCTCGCTGCTGACGAAAATGCCTGTAAATACGAAGTTCTGCCCTTTTACATCCAAAAAGACGGCCGCTGGTTGTCGGGAACATTACCTCAACAAGTTTTATCCACCGGAAAATCTCTGGAAATAGAGCAACCAACAGAACAAGATGACTCTCCCACATCTAGACAGTTTCCTAATTTTAATGCTGTAGATGTTTGGCTCCCGGTTTTGCACGGCCCAAACGGCGAAGACGGTACGGTGCAAGGTTTGCTGAAATTAATGCAAGTTCCTTTTGTCGGTTCCGGGGTTTTGGGTTCGGCCATCGGGATGGACAAAATTGCGATGAAAATGGCCTTTGCTCACGCTGGTTTACCGCAGGTAAAATACGTCGCTGTTAACCGTTCCCAAATCTGGTCAAATCCTTGCGTTTTCCCGAAACTGTGCGACCAAATTGAGGAAAGTTTGGGTTATCCTTGCTTTGTGAAACCAGCAAATTTGGGTTCGTCGGTGGGAATTTCTAAAGTGCGATCGCGCGCTGAGTTAGAAGCTGCTCTCGATAGCGCCGCCAGCTACGACAGACGGATTATTGTGGAAGCGGGTGTGGTTGCTAGAGAATTAGAATGTGCTGTTTTGGGTAACGACAATCCCCAAGCTTCAACAGTTGGAGAAATTAGTTTTAACAGTGATTTCTACGACTATGAAACTAAGTATACTCAAGGACAAGCAGATTGCTCAATTCCCGCAAAGGTAAGTAGTGCGATTATCTCGCAAATCCAAGAAATGGCAGTGCAAGCATTTTTGGCTGTAGATGCGGCCGGTTTAGCGCGAGTAGACTTTTTCTATGTTGAATCTACAGGAGAAGTTTTGATTAATGAAATCAACACTTTCCCCGGCTTCACTGCTACCAGTATGTATCCTCAACTTTGGGAAGCTTCAGGTATCTCTTTCCCCGAATTAGTAGACCGTTTGATTCAATTAGCTCTCGAACGGCACGAAAAAAAAGGTTGAATTGCGATCGGCAAACTGCTGCTGTGTCAATAGCAAGACATAATTTATTCCGCAGGTTATATATCCGTACCTGCGGAAATGAGATAATATAGTTGTGGCAGTCATTGTCTGCCTACAACCAAATTTTCATGGCCAGCTAAACAACTGGAAATGTTAAGTAGGCAGGTATAAATAAATGCAGAATTAAGATGACTAAGTAGGTGGGTACAAATAAACATTAGATGGGGAGGGCGGGTTTTGCCTCGATCAACTGGCTTGTATCATGGATTCTGAAGCTAAACCCGCCCCTACAAAATACTATTGTTTTTTTCCAATGACCTACTTACAGACGATCGGCGAATATTAAAATTAATAACTCTCAAATCTCAAGCCTTAAATCGGTCAACTTAGATGAGACGTTTCACTCAATTGCCGCAGTGGTGGACTTACGGATTGTTATTTCCCCTAGCGGTACTCAACTGCTGGTTAGCTCTCCTAGTCTTTGAATATTTTCGCGCGCTGGTTACAGTTTTGGTAATCGCTACTGTGCTGTCTTTTTTGCTGGATTATCCAGTGCGTTTTTTGCGCAGATACGGCTTGAAGCGCGATCGGGCAGTGTTGTCGGTATTGTTTTTGACTTTACTGATATTGGTGGTTTTAACTATCACTTTGGCTCCTATTTTGCTCAATCAAGTGACTGAACTTGCCACGAGGCTGCCGACTTGGATAGTTTCGGGTACAGAACAGATTGAAGCGTTCAACAAGTGGGCAGAAAATCGCAATCTTCGCATTGATGTTAGCGGTTTGACTACTCAATTGAACGATCGACTTTCAACTCAATTGCAGTCTCTCACCGGCGAGATCCTCAAATTTGGCTTGGGTGCGGCAGACAGTCTGGTGAATTTCCTGCTGACAATAGTCCTGACATTCTACTTGCTCTTGCATGGCGATCGTGTGTGGGAAGGTTTATTTAAATGGTTCCCCGCCAATCTGAGCCTGCAATTGCGGCCATTGCTAGCGCGAAGCTTCCACAACTACTTCGTCGGACAAGCAACTTTGGCGGGTTTGATGGGACTGTCGATAACTATTGCTTTTTTAATTCTGCGAGTTCCATTCGGCTTACTGTTCGGTTTGGGTGTGGGTGTAATGACGATGATTCCCTTCGGCGCACCTTTCAGTATTTGCGTTGTCAGTTTGCTGATTACATTAAACAACTTTTGGCTGGGCGTCACAGTTTTAGCTGTCGCTACAGTCATTGAGCAAGTAATTGAAAGCGGGGTTGCTCCTCGATTATTAGGCGGTTTTATCGGCCTCAATCCCGTGTGGATTTTAGTGTCGCTGTTGGTGGGAGTTAAGGTAGCGGGAGTAGCAGGTTTGATAGTTGCTGTACCGATGGCCGGTTTTATTAAGAATACGGTTGATCTTTTGGAAGTTTCGAGGAATGAGTCGAGGGAAATTGAGGCGGTTAGTTCTATTGAACCTACGGAGCAATAATAGCATTTTAGATTAACGTTCGATCGTTCTGACTTCAGGGCTATTTCATTCTTTGTAGGGGCAATCCCCCCGTGGTTGCCCTCCTGGCGAGGGGAGGGTCGGCACGCACCATCCACGACCCTACGAAATCCTGATTTTCCTGAGAATGAAATAGCCCTGGTTCGGACTTCAGTCCTCATAAAAATCTGAGGACTAAAGTCCGAACGATCAAACAAATTTGATGGCGACTGATTTCATGAATATTTCGCGAAAAATGCGGAATATCCGGGCTGGCTACCGTAGTCTATATTATGACAACGTAGGGCGATCGCCTTGGACAACAAGCTAATCAACAATTCACGTGCAATAGTCCGGTTTCTACGCCACTACTATGTAGGGTAAACCCCACCAGGCAACTACATCTCACAAATGCTTGAATTAAAATTAAAGAACCTTTAGTTCTCACCTAATTACAGTAGGTACTAAAAATGCAAAACCCTAATTATAACTTTTCCTCTAACTCCCACCAAATCAATACTATGTCAACCAAAAATATGTCTAATCAAACTCAGCATTCTCGCCGTTTCTTTCTGCCGAAAAAACTGGCTTTTTTATCCCTCGTTTTGCTCGGCTCCACCACGATGGTTGGGTGCAACGCGCTAAATTCTCAGGTTCCTGGCTCTTCTAACGCCATCAGAACTGAACCCACAAGTGCAGCACCAATCTCAGCATTCAAGGCCAATATACTGCCCTCTCAAGACTCTAATTTTGTCACTAAAGTTGTGCAGGAAGTCGGGCCGGCAGTGGTACGAATTAACTCGTCTCGCACGGTGAAAAACGCAGTTCCAGAGGAGATTCCCGAGCAATTCCGGCGCTTCTTCGGCTCGGAATCTCCCATTCAACCGGGAAATCGGGTTGAACGGGGCTCGGGTTCTGGTTTTGTTTTTGGTTCCGACGGCCGCATTTTGACCAACGCTCACGTTGTTGATGGCGCGGATACGGTGACGGTAAAACTGAAGGATGGCCGCGAATTTGTCGGCAAAGTTTTAGGCGTGGATACAGTTACTGATGTGGCTGTTGTTAAGATTGAAGCTAACAATTTGCCTGTGGTGAGTTTAGGCAAATCTGAAGAGTTACAGCCAGGAGAATGGGCGATCGCGATCGGCAATCCCCTCGGTTTGGACAATACCGTGACTGTGGGGATTATTAGCGCCACAGGCCGTTCTAGCGCCGATGTGGGCGTTGCAGACAAGCGCGTCAGCTTTATTCAAACCGATGCTGCGATTAATCCCGGCAATTCCGGCGGGCCATTGCTGAACCAACGCGGCCAAGTTATCGGTATGAATACGGCGATTATTCAAGGCGCTCAAGGATTGGGTTTTGCTATTCCGATTGATCGCGCCCAGCAAATTGCCAACCAATTAGTCACAACCGGAAAAGCCGAACATCCTTATCTCGGCGTTCGGATGTTAACTATTACTCCCGAAATCAAGGCAGAATTGAATAAAAATCCCAACCCCAAATTGAAGGTGACTGAAGATAAAGGCGTGTTAGTTATGGGAGTTGCGAAAGATTCTCCCGCGTCAAAAGCTGGAGTTCGCGTTGCCGACGTGATTAAGAAAATAAATGGTCAAGAAGTCAGCGATGCTGCCAGCGTACAGCAAATTGTTGAGAAAAGTACAGTAGGTAAAGATATGCAGCTTGAGCTGATCCGCAGCGGACAACCAGTTACTGTAGCTGTCAAAGCGGGCGATTTTCCAACGAATCAAAAGCAGCAGTAAAATGGTCGATCGCAACTGATATCTGAAACCATTTTTAGCAACAGGTAAGATGCCTGTTTCACAAGAAATTTATTCTTTGTGGAACGGGCATCTTTCTCATTTGACTAACCCTTCGGAATGGCAATCAAAGTAATAGAATTAGCGGGATAAGTTGCTTGAAATCCAGCAGCGCTGACACCCAAATCGCCCTGACGGACGATCGCCTTTAGATTCGCCTCGCTGTAAGTATAAACTTGAGCTTGACCCGCCGGGTTAAATCCTTTGAAACTAAGGTGGCTAGTCAGTTTTTGGTCAGTTTTGTTGATAATTACTAGCGTTAGAGTACCATCACTGGTGCGATCGGCTCCGTAGATTGCCAACAGTCCCTGATCTGTGCTGTGCGATCGCACCCAAGTATCACCATACTTACCACCCTTGCCGTCGTAATTCATGTACATTCGGAAAGCATAAGCCCCCGGTTCCGAGGACTTTGGAGGCCCCCACAGCGTGGCTAAATCTACTTGTTCTCGCCCAAAAATTCCCAGTACATCTGCTTGGGCTAAAGCACCATTCATCGACTCTACACCGCCCCAATTGTATTCAGTAATTGCGAGTTTTGTACCTGGATAATCTTCTTTTATCCACTGTCTAAATCTGGGAATAAGTGTTAGTGGTGGATTCGATTTACCAATCCAACTTTCATCAGTGTAAGTGCTGTCCCAGAGAGAACGAGTCGATCGCAGTCGGGCTGCTTGCGTCTTAGCGTCGCCTACCGGACAATTCGCCAAACAGAGGTCATCGACGATCGGATAGTAGTGTTCGTCGAAATAGTCCAGAATCCGCACACCTTTTTGCTGTTCGTAGGCGCGCATTTGCTGTAAGTACCACCGCGCAAACCAGACGCCACCGTGTTTTTCGCGATCGCCCTTAACCCCCGAATCCACATAGACAGGCCAGCCAAAATCAGACGGGCCAAGTACCTTAGCGGTGGGATCTGTAGCTTTTACCATTGAAGCATATTGGTAAGTGCGATCGCGCAATTCATCATAACTTGTCGCTTCTGGATGAACATCGCGGTGAGTATTTCCCCAGCCACTTGGTTCGTTATCCATTTGATAAATTTGCACGCCGCCTTTAGCAGCAGTACCGTGGGTTTTAACTAAGTGTTGAACCCAAGGTTTTTGGAATGCTGGATCGCTAACAATACTGACATCAAGGCGGTTGTTATCAGCGATTACAGTGCCATCGGGACGTTTCCCGTTGCCGCACTTATCGCCTTCGGGAAAAATGTAGGGATTGGTTTTTTCTTGCGGGCCGTATTTTGATACTCTAAAGCCGCAGTTCCAGATGCTAAACTTATTGACATAGCCAATCATCGGGATTGTAACGATACTTTTGCTGCCGTTATTGCGGTTGGTTTTGACAATTTTATCCATAGAATCGCCGGGAACGGGATTTTTATCGTCGCCGCCGCCCACGAAAAAAAAGTCATCACCACTGTTGGAAGAATCGACTAACCAGTTGTAGCGGCTGGTTTGATTTCCTCCCCAACGTGCTACCGGAATTGCTAACTCTTGGGCGAGGGCTGGATCGATAACATCGTTCATACCATAGATGTCGGGGCTGATCGAATGGCGATCGGCTGTCACGTCTACAGATAAGGATACACTGTTTTGGGCGATGCCTACGGCCAGCTTCGCTAACGCGCTTTTGAAGTAAGCTGCTGTTGCGGCAATTGCAAAAGTGGCGATTAAACCCAATAAGAATAGGACAAGCCAGCGAGGTTTATTTTCGGGAAACTGCCATAAAAATCGTGGATTCATTAATTTATGATATACTGTTTAATAAGGCTTGTTTAAAGTCTAGTGCACTTTTATGATAAATTTCAGGATTGTCTATTAAAGCTAAGTCAATAACTTTAGCTAAGGGTTTGGGGATGCTAGAAGTGCGATCGCAAATTGGAACAGCATCACTTTGCAAAACCGCCAAAAACGGATCTTGTCCCTGCAAATTGCGCGGCAAACACCCCGTTAACATCGCATACAAACAAGCCGCCGCCGCCCACACATCAACCTCCGGTTTTGCATACTTAAAATCAATCACCTGCTGTCGCGACATAAAACCCAGAGTCCCCACCGCACTTCCCGTCAG
>CASBQF010000077.1 GCA_949127775.1 Oscillatoriales cyanobacterium PMM_0080 | reverse complement strand
TCCAGAGGTAGCAGTTGATGCGGAAGGCGGTTTGCGATCGCCTATAGAATTGGCGGCAGGTATGACTTATACCGTGATTTCTAATGTGCCTTTTCGCGATCGGGCTTTGTTGAATAAAACTGGTAGTGATTATCCGAAAAATATTCGCAAGTTCTATTTAGGTGTACCGCCGAAAATTGCAGCCAAGGTGCGGGCGAAAACTGAGGAAATATTGCAGGCGAGAACCAGGGTAGCTAAATCAGATAGATCGATCGACTCTCCCTACGAAAAAGCCTTATATTTAGCTCAATATTTGAAGCAAAACCCGAATTATAAGATTGAAAAAGCTTTACCTTATCTAGAAGAAACTGAAGATTTGGTTGAGGGTTTTCTGTTTGGTTATCAGAACACCCAGGCTGGGAAAAAGGTGACTGGTGGATATCCAGACCACTTTTCGACGGTGTTGACAATCATGCTAAGGTCGATCGGGATTCCGGCGCGCATGGCTGGCGGTTTCGATACTGGGGAATTCAACCCGTTTACAGGTTTGTATGTTGTCAAAAATACCGATGCTTTCTTGATGACGGAAGTGTATTTTCCCAAACATGGCTGGTTTGCTTTTAATCCGATTCCCGGTTATCCACTGCTTCCGGCTTCGGTGGAAGATAACCAGACTTTTAGCGTGCTGGAGTCGTTTTGGAAGTGGATAGCCGGTTGGATACCAACGCCTGTCAGAAGCGGGTTAGATGCAGTGTTCGCTTTTGTGTTCGGCTGGATCGGTTTGATTGTGGGATGGTTTTGGGGGCAGTTTGCGAAGGGCTGGGTGGGGTTGTTTACTGGTTTGATTAGCGCGATCGCCTTTGGCTTCCTTGGCTGGTTAATTTGGCAACTGTGGCGCAAGTGGCGCTACCGTCGCTGGCTGGGGAAATTGCCGCCTGTGGAAGGGGTTTATCAGGAAATGCTGAAGGATTTGGCGAGTCGGGGATTTGCGAAACAGAAAGCTCAAACGCCTATGGAGTATGCTGAGGCGATGCGGGCTAATCATCCAATTGATGAAGCTGAGGTGATTGGGGAGGTTTCGCAGGCCTATGTGCGCTGGAAGTATGGCGGGGAAATGGGTAATTTGAACCAGTTGCGGGAGTTGGTGGGGAATTTGAGGCGATCGCAATTAAGGAAACTGAAAAAGCGCTGGTTTTAGTCCAATACGGTTCACTTAACATATTTATGCCCCGGAGATCCCCCTAAATCCCCCTTAAGAAGGGGGACTTTGAGGGCATTCTTGTCCCACCCTTTTTAAGGGGGGTTAGGGGGGATCGTCTTAAGTAAACCCTATTGGGTTTTAGTCGATAAAGGTAGGAAAAAAAGCGTCGGTATCAGTTAACTAACTGTAGGGTGCGTCAGGGGAAAGATTCTTAGTCTGCGATCAAAATATTCCACCCTGACGCACCCTACCCTAACTGGCATTTTTAGCTTTGAATCAGTTCTTCAGGCTGACTAACTGATGAAGGAGAGAGAGGAGAACTGATTGCAGTTGGAGTTAACGAACCAATTGCTGCATCGGTTGTCTCGAAACAGTTTTCTTGACCAATTTTGTCCAGCAATCTGGTGCGCTCTAACAAGTTTTTAACTTCAGGTTGTAAGCCAGCCAAAAGAAGGCGACAGTCATGTCGTTTCAAATCGCAATAGATGTCTTCCAATGCCACGAGTCCAGTAGTATCCATATTGGGCACATACCGCATTCGCAAAATTAGATACTTCACTTCCGGTTCATCCCGCAGGAAGGTAACAAACCGCTCTGCTGCTCCGAAAAATACAGGCCCATCAACCCGATAAACGGCAATTTCTTTGGTCAATTCAAGGGGGATATTGGGGGGAAAGGCTTCTGTTTCGGGGATTTTGGTCAAATTGAGCTCGCTCATGCGCTTAATGAATAACGCTCCAGCAGCAATTAGCCCGACTTCTACCGCTAGCACCAAATCAAACAGAATAGTCACCATCCAAGTCAGCATCATCACGCCGAAGTCAGAGTAGGTGGCGCGCATCAGTAAGCCGATCGCCTCCCACTCAATCATTTGTACACTCGTCACCATCAAAATTCCTGCCAATGCTGCCAGGGGAATTTGAGAAGCTAAAGGTGCTAATGTCAAAACGATGATTGCCAGTGCAGCCCCGTGAATGACTCCAGACAACCGGGTTCTGCCGCCCGATCGCACATTTACGGCTGTACGGGCGATCGCTCCAGTAGCTGGAATACCGCCAAAGAATGGGATGACAATGTTTGCCAAGCCTTGGCCAATTAGTTCGCGATCGCTGTTATGTTTCTCACTGACAGTCATACCATCGGCAACCACAGCAGATAGCAGCGATTCGATACTGCCCAATGCGGCTAAAGCGAATGCCGGATTAATCAATTCTCGGATCAGCGTAAAGTCATTACCGTGGGGAATCCCTTGGGGCATCGGCAACGATTGTGGGATCGAACCAATAGTGGGAACATCGAGGTGAAAGAAAGAGGCGATCGCGGTTGCCAGCACCAAACCTACCAATGAACCCGGTATAACAGTCGTAATCTTAGTCCAAAATAGCTTAGTCAGAATCACCACGGTTGCCAACCCAACTGCTTGCAAGTTTAATCCTTCCCAATGAGTAAAAGTCTGCCATAGTCCCGGCAAAAAGTGTTCACTACGGGGCAACTGGAACCCAAAGAAATTATTCAACTGTCCGCAAAAAATAATCACAGCGATACCGTTGGTAAAACCTGCTGTGACTGGATAGGGAATAAACTTAATCAGTCTACCTAGTTTGGCCACGCCCAGGGCAACTTGAATAATTCCTGCCATTACCCCAGCAATCCAGACTTTCTCGATACCATACTTGCTAACAATCCCAATCAGGACTACGGCCATCGCTCCAGTCGGCCCTGTAATCTGCACCGGAGAACCACCAAACACGGC
>CASBQF010000076.1 GCA_949127775.1 Oscillatoriales cyanobacterium PMM_0080 | reverse complement strand
TAGGAATAGATATCAAACTTGACAACTAAACCGTCGGTTGAAGGAATGGGGTTGTTGTAGAGGACGAAAGCCTCCCGCCCCGGCCGCGTGCCTGGTACTGGTGGTACTGCTGATACTGTTGGTGCTGGAGTTAATCGCAGAACGCCATTCCCAGAAGTATCCCCACCTAAAGCCGGAATTACACCTGAGACCGTTCCTCCAGTGATGCCTGGTATTAATTGTGAGCTAGCTGGAATGCCATTAAGCGGATCGTACAGCACCCCGCCGTTGCCTCGGTAAATCCAAGGTCCCCTAACTGTCGCGTTTTTGAAAGTTTCATTAACTAATGTGCCGAGGACGTAACTGTATGCCTCCCGCACTTCTGGCTCGATCGCGATGCTGGCGGTTATTTCCCCGATCGCAAATCCTAATTCCCAATCACCACCAAGTGCCGCACTCCCCGTCAAGTTCTCAGAAGCTGCAATATCTGCACCGGTAATTTCGTTCAGCCGTCGCACGAAAGCGGCGCCGCTTTCCCCCGCTGCGACGCTGCACCCACATAACAAGATATCTCCTCTCTCGCTGAGGGATTTTCCCCACTGCTGCAACAAATGGCTGTAGGTTTCTAAATTGTCGATCGATAGTTCGATCGACCCCAGTTGCACCGCAGCTTCTCGGCCGTGAGAAACTATTTGAAGGCTTTCTAAATCGCTGAAATTAGCCAGAATTCTCGTAATTTGCTCGACTCCATCCCCTGTCGAGTCTAGTACAAATACCTTTGTACCGACCGTCGCTCCCCTTGCCAAGCTGTCGCTATTCTCTACTCTGGCATCGATGAACAGTACATTTTTTATAGTCCGCACGTCCACCGATCGCCAGGCGAGCAAAAACTCCATGTCCTGCTGCCCAATTTCCGAGCCGCCACCGGGTTTTTGGGACATGAAACACTCCTCTACTTTTACTTTTTTTATTTCTTTTTGCTCAGAATGAGTTGCTGTAGTTCGGGAGTCATTGTTAGTAATGCTTGCAGTGGTATCACCTGCTTTTTGGGTTAGGAAAGTTGGTTTGTTGTAGATGCTTTGCATATAATTACCTGACGTATTGTATATAACGTACCCATTTCAAGATGATTATTATCATTTCTTGAAATGGCTGAATTGCAGAGTGAGAGGCTATGATACTCGAATCATAGAAAATAGCAAACAACTGATTTTATTCAGCAAAAAGCTGTGCTATCTTGCTATTTGATAGCATTGGAAACATCACCTGCATGACGGCGCTGATGTTTGGAAGTTTAAATCCTAATAATCTATCTATCGAGTGATATTTTGTCTTCGGCTTTTTGCTAAAGGTAGATATCTTACATCTCGCATTAGACAATAACAGGAATTCTCAAAAATTTACTTTCTGGAGGTTTTTTGTAGATTGTCTAATGCACTTTATTTGCAGATAAACTTCAGGTGTTATCGACGCATAAACCGGATTTAATCGAGGAAAAAACTTTGTTACAGCTCTTGCTCCGACTACAAAACCCGGTTTATGAGAGTGAAGTGTGCGGAATGCGCGAGCTAGGTTCACATCGGGCAACCAGACATTAATTAGGGAGGCGATTGCTAGGGAGTGCTAGCTGTGACATAACTGAGCCAGTACCTTTCGTCGTGTTATTTAATTGAAATATACATACCCTACATCGACGAGGCTTCTTAAAAATTTATGACTTGCAGTCTGGAGACAAAAATCCAGGTTTGATACTGCTCTCATCTGCGATCGCACTCAACAGATTAGTGTCGCTCTCTCAGCAACATCTCCAACTGTCAAATTAAAGTCTGCGAGCGGGGTTTTTGTTCAGTGTCAATGAATAAGGACAATTGTTGGTACAGGATTTTTGATGATATTTGGGAAAAATCGACACTTATGAGAGAGCCAGTCTATTTGGACTACGCTCAGTACAGGAGTTATTGGCGATTTTTTTCGCTAGTTTTCTTAAATGCAGGAGTTACGCTGACAGAAACTAGAAATTTGACTGATTCCTAGGTTACTCATCATCAAACAAGATTTATGGTTTCAACCTGGTTTGTGATAGCAAGTCCTCAACTATAAAAATACCAATTGCAATCAGCCAGTTATAACAAGTATAACTCAGCAATAATGCTCGATTAGGTTTTAATAGCTGAGCTTTGGAGCAGCTTATCCCGAACAAGATACAACAACAATCCTTACACGTAAGTACATATTAACTTATGGATTACTACATCAGCAAATATGCGCACACACAAGCCCTAATACAAGCTATATCCTTTCACCACGAACGTCAAGAGTTCTGGCTTGGTAGTACCGACAATCTTCACAGGGCCCAGCAGGATTGACAGCGCAGCGAATGTAATTCGAGCGGGCGTTATACTCGCAAGTGATGTCGCCGATCGGGTAACCGAGGCCTTCTACGTAAGTACGATCGCCGGTTTCTAGTTGAGTTCGTAGGGGTCTATTTGCTACCGCAAGCCTAGCCGCTGCAATTCGATCGCGGGCTCGACTGCTTTCCGATCGCATCAGCCACAAAGACAACAGCGACGGAGCTAAACCTATGAAAATAATCAGGAGAGCTATTAACACATTTTTAGAGTCCGCACGTGGGAATATTTGGTTTAATTTAGACGATCGGCAACAGAAATTTATCTCTCGGGAGACGGTATTCAATCAGAAAAGTTCCTGGACAAGTCTCAAACTATGCCGCCTCTGCGTTAGGAGAGGTTGGTAGTGAGGACTTCAGTCCTCATAAATATCTGAGGACTTTATATCAATTCCGGCTGCGCCGGAATGACAAGCGAGGAGACGGCAGTGCCGTTTCCCTACCCAAAATAACCTTGTAGGGACAAAGGCCAAGCCGTCTCCAAATTTCGGCTAATTATGCCGATGCAATCGGAAACGATATTAGTTCTCACTACTAACCCGATCGCGGTTATTTGACAGAACTAGGTATCAAAAAACCAATTTCTGTCAAAAACCAAAAAAAGTTAAACCTGAGCAACATCCGTGGCTAAATCCATCATCAAACCCGCATCCTCCACCTTCGCAACATCCAACAAAGTCTTCAAAACCGAATCAGGATTCAAACTAATCGAATCGATGCCTAACTCAACCAAGAACCGAGCAAACTCAGGATAATCGCTGGGCGCTTGGCCGCAAATTCCAATCTTGCGATCGTACTTCTTGGCCGCTTTGATCGCAATTTCCACCATCCGCTTCACAGCTTCATTCCGTTCGTCAAAGATGTGCGCGACTAAAGCCGAATCCCTGTCTAATCCTAATGTTAGCTGAGTTAAGTCGTTAGAGCCGATCGAGAATCCGTCAAAAACTTGCGCAAACTCGTCAGCAAATATGACATTGCTGGGTAACTCGCACATCACATACACTTGCAACCCATTTTCGCCCTTGACTAAACCGTGTTTTGCCATTTCCGCCAACACTTTACGCCCCTCATCCGGAGTGCGACAAAACGGCACCATCGGAATCACATTTGTCAAGCCCATTTCATCACGAACACGCTTCAATGCCTTGCATTCCAAAGCGTAAGCTTCGCGGTAATTCGGGTCATAATAGCGAGAAGCACCGCGCCACCCAATCATCGGGTTTTCTTCCTTGGGTTCAAACTGTCGCCCTCCCAAAAGATTAGCATATTCGTTGCTCTTAAAATCGCTCATCCGCACGATGACTGGATTCGGATAAAATGCGGCGGCGATAGTGGCAATTCCGTGGGCTAATTTATCGGTAAAGAAATCGGGTTTGTGCTTGTAAAGTGCTGTGAGTTTGGCAATTTGACGCTTAACAGATTCGTCGGCCAATTCATCAAAGTGAATCAGTGCCATCGGGTGCGCTTTGATGTGGTTGGCGATGATGAATTCCAGCCGCGCTAACCCTACACCGTCACAAGGAATTGCTGACAAACCAAAAGCTTCTTCTGGGTTGCCGACATTCATTAAAATTTTAGTGCGAGTACGGGGTAAATTGTCGATCGCACTTTCTTGTACTTCAAACGGCACTAAACCTGCATAAACTTTGCCTTCCTCTCCTTCGGCACAAGAAATAGTGATTTCTTGATTGTTTTCCAAGACTTTTGTACCGTCGCCAGTACCGACAATTGCCGGAATTCCCATTTCCCGCGCAATGATTGCTGCGTGGCAAGTGCGGCCGCCGGAATTGGTGACAATTGCGCTCGCTTTTTTCATGATCGGTTCCCAATCCGGGTCAGTTTTATTGGTAACTAAAACCTCCCCTGCTTCAAATTCTGCGATTTCGCTAACGTCTAAAATTACGCGGGCTTTGCCTTGTCCGATCGCTTCACCAACGGCGCGTCCTTTTGCCAAAACTGCACTGGAACCTTGCAATTTGTAGTTCCGTAAAACTGTAGCAGATTTTTGGGATTGTACTGTTTCTGGTCGCGCTTGGACGATGAACAGTTCGCCAGTATTACCGTCTTTTGCCCACTCAATGTCCATCGGTGTGTATGTTCCGCGCACTTGAGAGTAGTGTTCTTCTATCAATACAGCCCACTTTGCCAAGTGCAGAATTTCGTCATCGTTAATCGCAAACTTTTCCCGTTCTTTTGGCGTTACTGAGACATTTTTGGTGTATTTGGAACCGCCAACATCGTACACCATTTTAATTTGTTTAGTGCCGAGGCGTTTGTCGAGTATTGGGCGGAAACCTTGTTTTAATGTGGGTTTAAAAACTAGGTATTCGTCGGGGTTTACGGCTCCTTGAACGATGTTTTCGCCTAATCCGTAGGAGGCGGTGATCAGGGCGGCATTTTTGAAACCGGTTTCGGTGTCGATGCTGAACATGACGCCGGAGGATGCTAAGTCCGATCGCACCATTTTCTGCACGCCGACAGATAAGGCGACTTCAAAGTGGTCGAAACCTCGCTGTTGGCGGTAGGAAATCGCCCGATCGGTGAATATGGAGGCGAAGCATTTGTGGCAGCATTCGAGCACGCCGGTGCAGCCGTGGACGTTGAGGTAGGTTTCTTGCTGTCCGGCGAAACTGGCGTCTGGTAAGTCTTCGGCGGTGGCGGACGATCGCACTGCTACGTCGGTACTGTCGCCGTATCGATCGCACAATTTATCGTAAGCTTGGGCGATCGCTGCTTGCAAGTCTCGCGGAAACGGTGTATCGAGAATTAGTGCCCGCGCTTGCTTGCCTTTTTGTCGCAAATTTTGCACATCTTCTACGTCTAAATCCGCAAAAATCTCGCGCAATTTAGCTTCTAAACCCGCCGACTCGATGAAGTCGCGGTAAGCGTATGCTGTAGTTGCAAATCCGTTGGGGACGCTGACTCCTTTGGGAGTTAACTGTTGAATCATTTCGCCCAAAGAAGCATTTTTTCCGCCTACCAATGGGATGTCGCCGATACCGACTTCATCAAACCACAATATTAAGGCTTTTTCTTTGGGAATTAACACTTTTTTTTCTGGAATTGCTAATTTTTCGAGCATTATTTTTTCCTCTAAACTTCAGCTCAGTTCGGTCAAAGGACAGTGATTTTTTTTAATCCTGTTGTATTGCGAAAATTGTCAGATTTTGTCAGAGGCTGTATCAGCCGATTTTTTAATTGGATCTATTTCGATCTTATAACTTTTTTTCTAAATAGCAATATTCCGTAGGAAAGATTTATTTAATTGCAAAAAGTAAAGAAATTGTAATGGAGAGTTTTTGTAGGCTATTATGAAAGAATTGGTGAAAATGTGTTGCTGAGAAAGGAGTATGATTTGCCTCCGAAATTTAGTAGGGGCAATTCATGAATTGCCCCTACTCATTTCAGGAATTGCCCGGGCAATTCATGAATTGCCCCTACTCATTTCAGGAATTGCCTTCGCTAGGTGAATCATACCTAAATTCAGCAACGCCGAAATATGAAGGTCAAAGATAGTTCCCACGAATTTTTTGCACTCCGCGCGCAGTATTATGATATCAATTCCGGCTGCACCGGAATGGTAAGCGAGAACCAAATTTCGGCTAATTATTCCGATGCAATCGGAAACGATATGAGATACCGCTGCGATTGTGTTGACTGTTGACGATCGAGCAATTCGATATGACGAGGGCGATCGCCCAAAAAACACAATAGACAAGTAGCTTTGTTTCCTCAAGCAACCGAGATTCTCAAAACCGTAAAAGTTTTACCTCTGATTGGGTTGACCTACTTAGACCAAAAACACAGTGGATGTAAATCATTGTAATTGTTGAACCAGAGATTTTTTAAATTTGATCCGCCATTTCTTTTTGCATTCAATTATTTATATGCTATAATAGTCACCTCGACTGCCTTACGATAAATAACAAGGTGTATGATATCAGTTTTGAGCCCCACCGCAAAGCGAAACGGCTTTAAAGTTCTCCTGGTTGAAGACAATCAAGCCGAAGCCGATCTAATCGCAGAATTATTAGAAACAACTGTCAGCCGAGCCGAGTCTCAAAGGCTGTCAGTAAGTTGTACAGATCGTCTCAGCAAAGCACAGCAACTTTTGGTCTGCGAACACTTTGATGTGATTTTACTAGACCTTTCGCTGCCCGACAGCCAAGATATAAGTACAATTCTCAAAATCCAAGAATACAGCCTAAATACTCCGATCGTCGTACTGACTGCCCGCAACGATGAAGAACTAGCCGTGCAGTCAATCCAAGCAGGTGCTCAAGATTATTTAGTCAAGCGTAAAATCGATCGGGAAGTGTTAATGCGATCGATCCGCTACGCAGTTGAGCGGCAACACAACCAAGAAGCTTTGCAAAAAAGCGAAGTGAAATATCGCTCGGTAGTCGAGAATTCCCTCGTCGGAATTGCTATTATTGCTCCTCCAATTTCTCGCTTAGAACCGGAAAAATGCCAGTGGTTGGAAGTTAATGATGCTTTGTGCGATTTGCTGGGATACGATCGCCAAGAACTTTTGCACGGAAATTGGGAGCAGTGGGGTTTTCCAGAAGACTTGCCCGCCAGTTTAGAGCAGTTAAATAAAATTTTGGCAGGGGAGAGCGAAGGCTATGTTTTAGACAAAAGATGGCGTAAAAAAGACGGAAAGATAGTTTATACTAGAGTTTCTCTGCGTTGTATTCGCGGTCGAGACGGCTCGATCGACCGGATGATTAAAGTAGTCTTGGACGTGAGCGATCGCTACCGATATGAAGCTGAATTAAAAGCATCAGAAGAGTTTTTGAATCACACGATTAATGCTACTCCAGACCCAATTTTTGTCAAAGACGAACAGCACAGGTGGGTCGTATTAAACGATGCTTTTTGTGAGTTGATGGGAAAAGGGCGATCGGAACTAATAGGTAAGTCTGAATACGAGTTTCCCTTCCTAGGACAAGCCGATTTTTTATGGCAACAAGACGAAGAAGTATTCACAACTGGCATCCCTATTGAAGCCGAAGAAGAATTTACAGACAGCACAGGCAAAGAACGTATCATTTCGACTAAAAAAAGCGTTTTCAGAACAACTGACAGCAGTAAAATGTTAGTGGGAACAATTCGAGATGTCACCGAGTACAAATGCCAACAAACAGCTTTGGAACAAAGCGAAGCGAGGTTTGATAAAATGGCAGCCAACGTGCCGGGAATGATTTATCAATTCCGCCGAGATTCTGATGGTAGAAACTATTTCACCTACGTTTCTTCGGGCAGCAAGAACCTTTACCAATTAGAACCAAAAGAAATAGAAAAACATATAGATGTTATTTATGAAACAATTCATCCAGATGATTTCACAGGCTTTGAACAGTCGATCGAACTTTCAGCAACGACTCTGCAACCTTGGCGCCACAAGTGGCGGCAAATTATCCACGGTAAGGTGAAGTGGCTGCAAAGCGCCGCGAAACCCGAAAAACAAGCCAACGGTGATCTAGTTTGGGATGGTTTGGTGATGGATGTTACCGAATTAAAACAAACCCAGCAAGATCGGGATCGATTTTTTAATATCTCGCTGGATTTACTTTGCATTTCAGGTTTTGATGGCTATTTCAAACGCTTAAATTCTGCTTGGTCAAAAGTATTAGGTTACAGCACAACAGAACTTTTAGCGAAACCTTTTATAGAATTTGTGCATCCAGAAGACCGAAATATCATCATATCTGAGTTGGAAACACTCAAAGGTGGCAACCCCGTTATCAACTTAGAAACTCGCTATCTTTGCCAAGACGGCAGTTATAAATGGCTATCGTGGACGGCATCGCCGTTTGCGGAAGAAGGTTTGATTTATGCAGTTGCTCGTGATGTGACATTTAGCAAACAAGCTGAAGCTGAATTGCGCAACAGCGAAGCTACTAATCGCGCTCTTTTAAATGCCATACCGGATATGATGTTTCGCTGTCGTGCAGATGGCACTTTTGTAGACTTCAAACCAGCAAAAAATTTCCCTAATTTCCTGCAAGAAAAGATTGTAATTGGCAAAAAAGCACAAGAGGTATTGCCGATTGCTTTTGCTGAAAAAATCTTGTCCAATAACCAACAAGCGATCGAAATCGGTGAGATTCAAGTCGTAGAATATCAACTATCAATTAACGATGTACTGTGCGATTTTGAAGCGAGAATTGTTTTCTGCACAGCAGAAGAAATTATTGCGATCGTCCGCGACATCACCAATCGCAAACGTTTCGAGTCAAAACTCCACAGGCAAGCAGCGGCGATGGCTGCGGCTTCCGAAGGTATCGCAATACTCGATGCCGCCGGAGAGTTGATTTATTGCAATGGGGCCCGACTGAAAATCTACGGTTATGACTCTCTCGAAGAACTATTAGGCAAAAGCTGGAAAGTGTTTTATGAAGGTGCAGAACTGCAAAGGTTTGAGTCAGAAGTTGTACCTACTTTAGCACAAAAAGGTCGTTACATTACCGAAGCAGTAGGCTCCCGCCGCGATGGCTCGAAAGTCCCTCTAGATGTCTCGCTGACCATGCTCCCAGAAGGGGAAATTATTTGCGTTGTTCGCGATATTTCCGAAAGAAAACAAGCAGAAGCAGATTTGCAAAATAGCAAGCGGTTCGGCGATAGAATTGCTGAGTCAAGTCCTAACATTTTGTATGTTTGCGACTTAATTGAACAAAGAAATATTTACGCAAATGCTTCGATATACAACATTCTCGGCTATACAGTAGAGGAGATTCAGGGAATGGGGCCGTGGATTATGTCAACTTTAATTCACCCGGAAGATGCCATCAAAATGCCTGATTATTTACAGCAAGTCGAAACGGGCTGCGAAGGAGATATTTTTGAAATTGAATACCGAATTAGGCACAAGGATGGTTCTTGGCGCTGGATTGTCAGCCGAGATACTGTATTTGATAAAACAGCAGAGGGTAAGTTAAAACAAATTCTCGGTACGGGAACTGATATTACAGAAAGCAAGCAAGCAGAAGATGAAATTAAGCTGTTGTTAGCAGCAACTCAAGCAATTAGTCAGTCGGTAGATTTTCCCAGCGCTCTCCCTGATATCCTGCGGTTGTTGTGTAATGCGATCGGCTGGAATTTTGCGGAGGCTTGGATACCTGCGGCTAATGGCACTGTTTTGGAACATAGTGAAACTTGGTATGCTAGCGATCGCGATTTAGATAGGTTTGGCCGCGAAAGTAAGAAAATTAGATTTGCCCCCGGATTGGGAGTGCCGGGACGGATTTTTTCGAGCCGAAAGGTAGAATGGATTGAGGATATTTCTATAGCCGAAAATCATCTGTTTGCCCGATCGCAAATGGCGGCAGCAGTGGGATTGAAAGCTTGTTTCGGAGTGCCAATTCGCGCTAGCGGACAAGTCCTGGCAATTTTACTCTTCTGCAAGCGCGATCGATCGATTATGGAACCGCGTATCATAGAATTGGTCAAGGCGGTAGCGACTCAGTTGGGTTCTTATATTCAGCGGAAACAAGCTGAAGAAGAATTGCGCAGAAGTGAAGAACGTTGGCAGTTGGTTCTCAAAGCCAATCAAGACGGCATTTGGGATCTGAATCTTCAAACAAATCAAGCTTTTCGATCTGCCCGCTGGCAAGAAATTATCGGTTACGCAGAGGGCGAAATCGACAGTTGCAATAGCGAATGGATCGATCGCATCCATGTAGACGATCGCGATCGAGTACAAGCCAAAATCCAAGATTATCTCGATCGCCAAACCCCCAGTTATGCCGCCGAATACCGCTTGCAGTGCAAAGACGGCAGCTACAAGTGGGTACTAGCCCGCGCTCAAGCAGTCTGGGATGAAGCCGGAAACCCACTGCGGATGGTCGGTTCCATGACGGATATTAGCGATCGTAAAGCAGCAGAATTAGCTCTGTTGCGGGTCACTCAAGCCGTGGAAAGTACCAGCGATGCGATCGCGATTGCCGACTTAAAAGGGCGGTCTATTTACCACAATCAAGCCTTCATTCAGCGTTACGGCTACACGGTGGAAGAACTCAACGATAAGAGCGATCGCGCTGCCATTTACGTCCGACCTAAAAGTTACAAAGAAATCTATAAAAACATTCGCAAAGGTCGCTCTTGGTGCGACGAAATTGCCCTACAAACCAAGAGCGATGAAGCTGTCACTGCTCTGGTGCGAGCCGATAGTATTAAAGATACAAATGGTAATTCAATCGGGTTGATTGCTGTAATTACAGACATCACAAAACGTAAAGAATCTGAAGCAATTTTGCGCCAACAATTAAAGCGCGAACAGTTGGCAGTAGCCATGATGGAACGCATTCGCTCTTCTCTAAATTTAGAAGAGATTCTCACCAAAGCTGTCGAAGAAGTGCGGCAGTTTTTGCAAGTAGATCGCACAGTTATTTACCAATTTAAGCCGGATTGGAGCGGGTTTATCGCCGTCGAGTCGGTTGCCGAAAGTTCCTACTCAATTCTCGGAATGGAAATTTATGACCCTTGTTTTGGCGGAGCCTACGTTCCTCTTTACCTAGATGGCAGAATTAGAGCCACAGAAGATGTTTACAATGCCGGCCTTGCCGACTGTTACTTGAATCTGTTGACTCGGCTCCAGGTGAAAGCGAGTCTGGTAGTGCCGATTTTGCAAGGCGAAAAATTATGGGGGCTGTTAATTGCCCACCACTGCACGGGCCCGCATCCCTGGCAGAAATTGGAGGCAGAGTGTCTGAAACAATTGGGGGTGCAGTTGGCGATCGCCATTCAGCAATCAACGCTGTTTGAACAAGCACAAACCGAAATTGCCGATCGCAAACAAGCAGAAGCTGCCCTGCAATTAGCCGCATTAGCCGCCGAATCTGCCAACCGCGCTAAAAGCGACTTTCTCGCCAACATGAGCCACGAATTTCGGACGCCTTTGAATGGGATTTTAGGATACATTCAACTACTCAAATCGGATAAGAATTTGATCGCCGAACAGGAGGAAAGTCTCAATAGTATTCACCAGTGTGGCAACCACCTGCTGATGCTAATTAATGACGTTTTAGACCTCGCGAAAATCGAAGCTAGTAAAATGGAACTGTCACCGACAAACCTGCATTTTTCTAACTTTGTTAAAAGTATTGTTGATCTGTTCCAGATGCGATCGTATCAAAAAGGAATTGCCTTTAATTACGAGCAGATGTCGGCACTGCCAGACTACATTTTGGCTGATGAAATAAGGTTGCGCCAAATTTTGATTAATTTGCTTAGCAATGCGGTTAAGTTTACCAAGAACGGCGGCGTGACATTCAAAGTTGGTTATGCAGAAAATTATCCTCAAACCCATTGCACAAATTCGAGTTTGACAGCAGAAGTTACTACTCAAACAATCAATTTGACTGCGAATTTAGACAATCCTAAAAAGTCGATCGCCCTATGGGAAAACACAGAAGCGCCCGAAGCGATCGCAGCAAATACTGGCGATCGCGCCCCAACCGTTAAAATTCGCTTTCAAATCGAAGATACCGGCATTGGCATCAGGCAGGATAAATTAGAAGAAATATTTTTGCCTTTTCATCAAGTGGGCGATCGTAACAATTTCGTCGAAGGTACCGGACTGGGACTTTCCATCAGCCAAAAATTAGTCAACATGATGGGCAGTCAAATTCGCGTCCAAAGTACCTCCGGCAAAGGCAGCATATTTTGGTTAGATTTAGACTTGCCCTCAGTCACCCAGCGTTCTGAACTCCCCACCGCGCCAGAAAAACCCCGGCTTGTCGGTTTTAGCGGCAGCCAGCGCAAAGTGCTGATCGTGGACGATAACGAAGTAAATCGTGCCATGCTGTACAGGATGCTTTATCGTTTGGGCTTTGAAATTGCACAAGCCACAGACGGCGAAGACTGCTTGCACAAAGCACAGGAATTTTTACCGGATCTAATTTTAATGGACTTGCTGATGCCCGTAATGGACGGTTGGGAAGCTACGAGGCGACTGCGACAGTTGCCGGAATTAAAAGATGTGGTTATCCTTGCTTTGTCTGCTAGCGTTTACGAAACTACCAGGCAAGAGAGCATACTTGCAGGTTGTGATAATTTTCTCACCAAGCCGATTCAAACTAACGAGCTTTTAGAATTATTGCGCCTGCATCTGAGACTAGAATGGGTCTACGAAGATGGATCGGAAACCAAAAAGCGGAAAGCTCAAACTCCCAAATCATCATCTGAGGTTCCTACTGCTGAATCAATGATGGCGTCTCCTGGCTCAGAGTCAGTCTTGGCCTTGCTAAGATTGACGGCAATGGGCGATATTGAAGCTATTCTGGAGGAAACTGCTAAACTCGAACATTCTGACCCGACATTAGAGCCTTTCGTTCATCACCTGCGCCAACTTGCTAAAGGATTTCAGCTCAAGCAAATTCGAGATTTTTTGAAGCAACATTTGTCCTAAGATTGACGGTAGCTAACCGATAACTTAAAATCAGTTAAATCTCATTCCCAGAGTACAATTCTCAATAACAGGCTATAAGAGCCTGTTCCACAAAAAACTAATTTCTTGTGGGGTGAGCAGGAGAGCCCGCCATGAAAAAGTGATTACAAAATGGATGCACTACGAAGTAACCGGATTTCGAGAGCATCAAAAAATCACTTAAATCAGATTTAAGGTCACAACTCAAAACTCAAGAATTTTAATTTTTTCCTTGGATATGAACGATAAGAATTCCGAAAGAAGCATCATACTAATTGTCGATGACAACCAAACAAATCTCGATGTACTTTTCGAGTTGTTGAGGAATTACGGATTTAAAGTATTAGTGGCTCTTGATGGCGAAAGTGCGATCGAGCAAATTGCCTACATCCATCCAGATTTGATTCTTTTGGACATCATGATGCCAGGAATTGACGGTTTTGAAACTTGCGTGCGTTTGAAAGCAGACCAGTCAACGCGAAACATTCCGATCATCTTCATGAGCGCCCTTTCCGATACCCTTGACAAAGTAAAAGGCTTTCAGACAGGAGCCGTTGACTACATCACCAAGCCATTTCAGCACGAAGAAGTGTTGAGCCGCATTGAAACTCACCTGACAATCCGCAACTTGCAAAAAAAACTCGAACAAAAAAACCTCGAACTTGCTCACCTCAATCACAACCTAGAAAGACTTGTCGAACAAAAAACCAAACAATTGATCGACCAAGAAAAAACAGCCATCATCGGACGTTTGACCCAGGGAATGGTTCACAACCTCAAAAGTCCGCTGCAAGTGATCCAGACTAGCGTCGATTTGATTGAAACAAAAGCTACAAAAATTCAAGAAGAATCTCTGTTTAATTATACCAAATATATTTTTCAAGCTGTCACAAAAATCAATCAGATTATGGATACTCTGATGATGAAAAGCCGAAAAGAGCAAAAACAAGATTTACAGGCTGTGAATATCAACGATTTAGTGCAACGAGAAGTTCAGCTATTGGAAGGCAATATGTATTTTAAAAACAAAATTAGAAAGAAATACTTATATGACGAAAACATTGACAACATTCCCTTAATATATTCCTATATTTCTCAAGTATTCTATAACTTAATTAATAATGCAATGGATGCTATGTGGGAAAGAAAAATCAGGGAACTAACTATCGTAACTCGGCAAGATGAATTTAACATATACATGGATATTGCAGATACAGGATGTGGCATAGCACCTGAAGATTTATCAAAACTTTTCGACCCTTTTTATACATCAAAACCGCACAAAGGTGAGGAAAAGATCGAAGGCGAGCCGACAGGAACTGGTCTCGGACTTTATACTTGTATTGAACTTTTAAAACCTTTTAACGGCGAAATTGCTATTAGCAGCAATGTCGGCAAAGGTAGTGTATTTACAGTTTTGCTGCCAAAACAGCAGAAAAGTTGATACATATAACTCAGTAAAACCTTGTCCGATCAAACAACCATAATTAAGTTCATAATTAGGTTCGTAGTGAGGACTTTAGTCCTTCTTTATCTCAAAGCAAGGACTAAAGTCCTCATTACAAACTGACGTTAATTGTCAGTAATTCAACGGATATAATCCAATACGGTTCACTTAAGAGAGATCCCCCCTAACCCCCCTTAAAAAGGGGGGGACAAGAATGCTCTCAAAGTCCCCCTTCTTAAGGGGGATTTAGGGGGATCTCCGGGGCATAAATAGT
>CASBQF010000075.1 GCA_949127775.1 Oscillatoriales cyanobacterium PMM_0080 | reverse complement strand
TGCTGACACCTCGCAGTTATGAATCCTCTAACTCCGTAGCCAACTCCTACGACGAATGGACTGAAGACGGTATTTTGGAGTTTTACTGGGGTGAACATATCCACTTAGGCCATTATGGTTCGCCACCGCAACGGAAAGATTTTCTGCTTGCTAAATCTGACTTCGTACATGAAATGGTCAGTTGGGGTGGTTTGGATAAACTGCCCCGTGGTACCACTGTCTTAGATGTTGGCTGTGGAATTGGCGGTAGCAGTCGCATTTTGGCACGAGATTACGGCTTTGCAGTCACAGCTATTACCATCAGTCCCCAACAAGTCGATCGCGCCAAGCAGTTAACTTCTGAGGAACTTGATTTGCAGTTTTTGGTGGATGATGCGATGGCACTTTCTTTCCCTGATGGTAGTTTTGATGTCGTTTGGTCGATCGAAGCTGGCCCCCATATGCCAGACAAAGCCGTTTTTGCCCGCGAGTTGATGAGAGTGCTCAAGCCCGGTGGTATCCTAGTTTTGGCTGACTGGAATCAAAGGGACGATCGGCAAAAACCGCTCAATTTCTGGGAAAAACCAGTCATGCAGCAACTACTGGATCAATGGTCACATCCGGCATTCTCAAGCATCGAAGGCTTTTCCGAACTTTTGGAAGCAACCGAATTCGTCGAAGGAAAAGTAGTCACAGCAGATTGGACAGAACCAACAATTCCCTCTTGGTTAGATTCCATCTGGCAAGGAATCGCTAGACCAGCAGGATTAGTACGTTTTGGCCTATCAGGTTTCATTAAATCCCTACGAGAAGTACCAACTCTTTTGTTAATGCGCCTAGCATTCGGTGCCGGTCTTTGCCGATTCGGGATGTTCCGCGCTGTACGGGCTAATTCGTCGCGACAACTAGCAGAAACAGTCAATCGATTTTAGATTTTAGATTTTAGATTTTCGATTGAAGAATTGACCCCACGGATAAATGCGGGGGCTTGAAGATTTTAGAGGTTGCCACGCACAGCTCGCAATACTTCGCAATTTTGGATTGATTCCACGGATAAATCCGGGGGCTTGTACCATCTAGAAATTCACAGGTCACAACGAAAGCTGCTCAAGTCTGATAGGCTTACTTCAAAGCCCACAAAAACAATACAGCGGTTCCAAACCGCTGTAAAAACATGATTTATCATAAATAATGACCACCAACACCAACACCCAAGAACAGTTCATCTCCATTCTCACCACCAGTATAGAAAGCCAAGAATTTGTGAGATTGACTTTAGGAAAATATCGAGGCAAAGAAGAATTTTTAAATAAGATTGTTGTTAAACTTATCAAAATCAAATCCGGCATCAGATTATCTTTGACATACTGCTATAAAACTAAAGAAATAGGGAAAAATTACTCAACACAGGAAGGTATCGATCTAATCAACACCTTGATTGGTAAAGATTTTATGAGTAGCAGATTATTCACTATTAAACAAGATATTCAACTTGAATATGGCAATCATCATCAGCTAAAACTCTCCTTGATTAAGCCTACTTTTCCTAATTCTACCACCACAATTCCGCAGGAACACGATCGCAAAAAGAAACGATTGATTGAATCCGAAAATAATCCGTATCTTACAGCATTAGGCATTACAAACAAGGAGGGCAATATCGTGAAAACGATGGAAGATAAATTTAGACAGATTAATAAGTTTATTGAAATTGTAGATGGCTTACTTGAATCATCAGGATTAGCAGCAATCAATCAGTTATCTGTCGTTGACATGGGTTCAGGTAAGGGATACTTGACCTTTGCAATATATGATTTTTTGAACAATATTCTAAATAAACAAGCATCAGTTACGGGGATAGAAAGCAGAACTGATTTAGTAGACTTTTGTAATTCTGTTACCGAATCAGTTAATTTTGGAAATTTACATTTCGAGCAGGGAAATATCAAGAGTTATAGCGCCCAAAAAACTGATGTGACCATAGCACTCCATGCGTGCGATACTGCAACAGATGATGCAATTTATCAAGGAATAAAGTCTGATTCTGCTTTGATTATCTTAGCGCCATGTTGCCACAAGCAAGTTAGGAAAGAAATTCATCCCAGTACGAGTGTGAAGGATTTGCTGAAGTTTGGAATTTTGCTGGAGAGACAATCAGAAATAGTGACTGATGGATTAAGAGCGCTCCTACTTGAATTATCTGGCTATGAAGCTAAGGTTTTTGAGTTTATATCTTCTGAGCATACAAGTAAAAATATCATGATTGTCGGAATTAAAACTAATCGGAATATAGATAAGGATCATGTTGTTTCACAAATCCAAGAAATCAAGAGTCTTTATGGCATAAAGTTTCATTACTTGGAAACTTTACTATTTCCCAATCAGTTGTTTTCCCCTGATTTAGCTGATCTGATTAAGGCTTAGCAAATTTGGAGACGGCAGTGCCGTTTCCCTACAGTAATTTGGATGAATTTGGAGACGGCAGTGCCGTTTCCCTACAATAATTTGGATGAATTCGGAGACGGCAGTGCCGTTTCCCTACAGTAATTTGGATGAATTTGGAGACGGCAGTGCCGTTTCCCTACAGTAATTTGGATGAATTTGGAGACGGCAGTGCCGTTTCCCTACAGTAATTTGGATGAATTTGGAG
>CASBQF010000074.1 GCA_949127775.1 Oscillatoriales cyanobacterium PMM_0080 | reverse complement strand
GAAGAATACGGCAACCGCACGAAAGTTAAAGTTGCTAAAAATAAAGTTGCTCCGCCTTTCCGCATTGCCGAATTTGACATTGTATTCGGCAAAGGCATTTCTACATTAGGCTGTCTGACTGACTTAGCCGACGAAATGGGAGTAATTCTGAAAAAAGGTTCTTGGTATAGCTACAACGGCGAAAACATAGCTCAAGGACGAGACAAAGTGATCCAACACATGGAGAAAAATGTCGATTTCAAAAATGAAATTGAGCAGCTAGTTAAAAAGAAACTGGAGACTGGTGCTGTGGTTTCTGCTAATTCTGTCGCTCCTGTTGATCCTGATTTAGATGATGATGTTGATGATGATGTTGATGATGATGTTGATGCTGTAGAAGATATGGAAGATTTGGGAGAAGAAATCTAAGTTTTTTAGTCCTCAATTATTACTCATTTACTGGTTGTTTACTCGTTTTACTCGTTACTTTCGCCGTACCGCGAAAGTAACGCTCAACAGCGACAAGCGAGCCTCGAATTGAATTTTCCCTCGGCTCGCTTGTCGCTTACATGAATGAGAGGCACAGCCAGTAAACCAGTAAATTGACCGAACCTGATATGAGATCGGGATTGCCGAATATATTGCGGATTGGTATACTTGTACAGTAAGTAGTACAAATGTCAAGTACATGAATATTGTTTCTTTTAGCGAAGCGAGAACTAACCTCAAGGCTGTTTTAGACAGAGTAGTCGAAGATACGGACTATACCATCATCACTAGACGGGATGCAGACGATGCCGTGGTGATGTCCCTAGAGTTTTTTAATAGTTTGCTGGAAACAGTTCATTTACTCAAATCTCCCGCCAATGCTACCCATTTGGAGCGTTCTATTGCTCAGTTTAAGCAGGGGAAAGTGGTAGAGCGAAATTTGTTGGATGACTAGAAAGTTAGCATGGACGGATGAGGCTTGGGGCGATTATTTATATTGGCAAGGGCAAGACAAGAAAACATTAAAACGAATTAACAAGCTAATTGAGGCAACAATCCGATTGCCCTTTGAGGGGATCGGAAAGCCAGAACCACTGAGGGAGAATCTGGCTGGTTTTTGGTCGCGGCGAATTGATGATACGAATCGATTAGTTTATGCTGTGGATGATGAGTATCTAACGATTATCTCTTGTCGATACCACTATTCTGATTGACATCCTCCTTGGCGAGGACACTCAAGATGCCGTTTCCCTACAATCGATCGCGGTAGGGAAACGGCATCTTGAGTGTCCAATCTTGCTTGTTAAACCTTGACTGATACGGCAGTGCCGTTTCCCTACAATAATCATGATCAAATACGATATCTGCACGGAATTGATGCGCTAGTTTTAGTTTTCTGAATAAAAAGTAGCGAAGGATACAATTTTTTGTCGCAACATTAATTAAGAATTAATAATCTGTATTATTTCTTAGGATAACTTAATATGCTTCAAGGGCTTTTATCATTCAGAGGGCCTTTTCGGATTCTGAACCTGAGTTGGTTTGCTTTTTTCTTAACATTCATCGTGTGGTTTAACTACGCGCCCTTCAGCACAACGGTGCAGCAAGATTTGGGTTTGTCGATCGGGCAAGCGAGAATCATCAGTCTGTGCAACCTAGCCCTCACCATTCCTGCCAGCATCATTATTGGTATGTTGCTCGATCGCTTCGGGCCCCGCATCACCTTCTCTTCAATCCTAGTCTACGCAGCATTTCCCACCCTGGCATTCGCCTGCGCCCAAGACTTCAACCAGTTGGTTTTGAGCCGTTTGGCAATGGGCATAGTCGGTTCTGGATTCGTGGTTGGCATCCGCTTAGTCACCGAATGGTTTCCCCCAGAAGAGATCGGATTCGCTCAAGGTATCTATGCCGGCTGGGGCAACTTTGGTTCCTTTGCCGCCGAAGCAGTGTTACCGTCGATCGCCGCAGCAACCGCTTTTCTCTCAGTCGGCGAAACCAATTGGCGATTGACGATCGCCCTTACCGGCATAGCCGCAGCAATTTTCGGAGTCATTTTTTACTTCAATGTTCAAGATACACCCCCCGGCAAAGTCTATCAGCGCCCAGCCCGTAACGGCGCAATGGAAGTCACCAGCGCTCAAAGTTTTTGGGCATTATTGCTCGCCAACATTCCTTTATTTGGCGCCTTAGCCTTAATTGTGTGGCGCTTGCAGAAAGCAGATTTTCTGACAACAAATATCATGTACGGCATTTGGGCAGGTTTGATAGCACTCTATTTAATTCAGGCTTACAAAACCTGGGAAGTTAACCGAGAAGTGGTGACTGGCCAAAAAGATTACCCAACTGAAAAACGCTATCAAATCAGTCAAGTATTCGTATTACAACTAGCCTATGCCGTCACCTTTGGTTCTGAAATCGCTGTGGTGTCAATGCTACCAGAATTTTTCGAGAACACCTTCAACTTAAATCAGGCGATCGCCGGCCCAATAGCAGCCATGTTTCCCCTGATGAACTTGATCAGTCGTCCCACCGGAGGCTTAATTTCCGACAAAATCGGCAGTCGCAAATGGACGCTAACATTTCTGATCGCCGGAGTAGCATTAGGCTATTTAACCCTGAGCCAAATTACGGCTAATTGGCCATTACCCGTTGTGGTTGTCACGATCATGTTCTGTGCCTTCTTCGTCTTCGGTGCCGCAGGTGCAACCTTTGGCATCGTCTCTTTAATTAAACGAGAAGTAACTGGTCAAATTGCGGGAAATGTCGGTGCTTACGGCAGTGTCGGCGCTGTAACTTATGCCACATTTTATAGCTTTCTGCCCCAAGAAATTGCCGGGAATCACACCTTTTTTCAGGTACTTGGAGGTGCGGCTGCGATCGTCTGCTTGCTTTGCGTTTTGATCCTGAAAGAACCGAAGACTTCTGAAAGCGAAGAGTTAGTAAAGGAAGCTGTGCTGGCAGGTCATTAAAGACCAAATCCGGTTTTTAAGAGCATCGGAATTAATATTACCCGCCGTCAGGACACGGCAATGCCATGTCCCTACAATTAATTGGGTAGGGAAACGGCATTGCCGTGTCCTCCTCTATTTTGGTAGGTCACTAACAACCAAATCCGGTTTTTAAGAGCATCAGAATTAATATTACCCGCCGTCAGGAGACGGCAATGCCGTGTCCCTACAATTAATTGGGTAGGGAAACGGCATTGCCGTCTCCTCCTCTATTTGTAGGGTGCGCACGGCGCACCTTACACTATTGGTAGTTTAAAAAAATAAAATTTGCGTAGAAATGATATAGAGGAGACGGCATTGCCGTGTCCCTACGCCCGATTAATTGTAGCCGTCTCCTAATTTGGGCTACTAATAATTCCGATGCTAAGCTGTCCTGCATTTAAATTGCATATCAAAAAAAATCAAACAATGAGTGGGATGGGCGTCCCGCCCGTCCTAAATATACAATTTAAAGGTGCGACAGCTTACCGGATTTGATATCAAATCTGCTAAACTTCACCCTACTTCAGCTCTCTTCAACTCGCTTTACTTACCTTCCCCGGGATCGCTGGTGTACACGCTTCAACTTCTAACTCATTGCAGCTTCAAATAATTAGCAGGAAAATAAATTTATATACGTAAGTAAAGGAGTTCAGATTCCCGCTAAATACTGTGGATTTTACGGGTGTTTCCCAGTCGGTTAAGTTGCGGTAACTAACACTCTGCCGATTTTGACAACTGGCCGATTTCACATCTGAGAGTGTTTGTAAAGAAATATAAAAGCTCCGGAAACTTAATTACTGTGACAGAAGGTAGGATTTCTAAGCTGAACCTATAGAAAAGTCGTATTGATTCATTGCAAAAATGAACTTTTGAAATACGAATTTAACTGACGATAAACTTAGTTTCTTGTTCTAGGGAAATAGATTATGGCTGACGGTCAATTAGGAGTTATATTAAGGATGGCTCAAATAATTAATCCTCAAATTGAGAGCGATCGACACTTTGAAATCGATTTAGAAAAATTGCGGCAACTGCCAGCAGGAACGTTAGGGTGCGAAGTGGCGCGATTTCTAGACGAACAAGGCTTTGAACCGATCGCATCGGGAGACTGGATTCAGCGAAACCACGACGTTTGGCACGTTCTGACGGCTCTGTCACCTTCAACTGAAGATGAATTTGTACTTCAAGCGTTTACTCGCGCTCAAGTATTTCGCCCTTCCTGTGCAATTTTAGTATTAGTTGGACTGATCAGTGGCAAATGTGCGATCGGACAAATTATCAAAGGCTTAAAATATGGAAAATTAGCCGATCGACTAATTGACTGGAATCCTGAATCCGATTGGGAGACTCCTTTATCTGAAGTCAGAAAAAAGCTGGGCATTCTACTATTAAATGACTAAATTTTAACTGGTAACAGCACTCCAAAACTATGCAAAGCACAATTTACAAACCGGTTGTCAGTCTGAGTCCACGGGAAAAGGCGATCGCGCAATTAGTCGCCCAAGGCCTACCAAACAAATGTATCGCCAAAAATTTAAACATCAGTCACTGGACGGTTGCTACTTACGTAAGGCGGATTTTTATCAAACTCGGTGTTTGTTCCAGAACAGCCATGATTGCACTCTTGATCAGAGAAAATTTGCTCTGGGATTAAAGATTTTGGGCCCAATGCTCTTGGGCATAATATCAATTCCGGCTGCGCCGGAATGACAAGCGAGGACACGGCAGTGCCGTTTCCCTACGCCAAATTAATTGTAGGGAAACGGCACTGCCGTGTCCGGATTTCGGATAATATTAATTCGCCCTGCAACCGGAATCGATCTAACTTCTTTTTCTTCCTTGTTGCTTGTTTATCTAAAAAAGTAGGGTGCGCATTGCGCACCTTACTAATAGAGTGTGTGCGTAAGTCCGTTCTCATTTCCAAGTTTTCAAAGCTTCTAAGTCACAGCCAAAGAAGGAGAAGAATTTCTCAGAAAACTCAGCAATTCTCGATTCACCGTTTGTGGTGCTTCCTGCTGAATCCAGTGACCGCAATTCGGAACTAATTTTAACTGAAATGGAGCCGTAATTAACCTATCTAAACCTTCTACAAGTTTATGGCTCAAAAACGCATCTTCTTCTCCCCAAAGCACCAAGGTAGGAACATTCACCATTTCCCATTTTTGCCCCAAATTCCACATTCTCTGCGGATGAAACATTTGTCGGTAATAATTGATCGCGGCGCTTAATACTCCCGGTTTTTCTAAAGCATCCTGATAAATCTTAGTTTCTTCCGCACTAAAAGCTCCTTTGCGAACCGCTTGTCCTTGAAAAACATTGTGGACAAAATCTTTCAAGTTTTGCCGAATTAACCATTCAGGAATACCGGGAACCTGAAAAGCCAAAACGTACCAACTGCGCCGAAGTTGATCTAAATTACTCGCCATTTCCTGCACAAATCGCTGCGGGTGCGGAGCGTTTAAAATTGCCAAGCGGTTGAGTTTTTCGGGAAATTTTTGAGCTAAATGCCATGCAATTGCGCCTCCCCAATCGTGACCGACAATGTGAGCCTTTGTATAGCCGAGTCGATCGATCAAACCCCGAATATCCGCACTCAGCGTATCCAAATCATAACCGCTTTCCGGCTTATCCGAATCGTTGTAGCCCCGCAAATCCGGCACCACAACCTTGAAATGACGCGCTAAAGCAGGGATTTGATGGCGCCAAGAGTACCAAAACTCGGGAAACCCGTGCAGGAGGATAACCAGCTCGCCTTCCCCTTGAGCAACGCAGTGCAGGCGGATGTTGTTGGTTTCGACAAAGATGTGTTGTTGCTGTTGGGAATCTAAAGATTTCATAGTGGGAAAGTTAGACTTATTTTCGGGAAGTACAGAATCCACCGACTTGTAGCAGATGAGTACAAATAAACATTAGGAGATGGGAGAGGGCGGGTTTTGCCTTTATATTCTGGCTTGTATCACAGATTCTTAGAGATGGGAAAGAGGGCGGGTTTTGCCTTTATATTCTCGCTTTTCTCATAGATTCTTAGCTAAACCCGCCCCTACCAGATACTATTGTTTTTTTGCCATTATCTACTTAGTCGGCTGAAACGACCCAATGGTTTTAATGTTTCTGCTTATATTATAGCTGTTTTTGGCTCTCTGTCGCTGTAATCTAATTAAACTTAAAACTTGTAGGGTTTTGCAGTGTCCGTTTTTTTAGGTGTAACTACTTATCTCAAATTTAGTGATTGAAATCAGTTGTTTTAACAGCGGCGGAGGCGATTCAATAATAGCACAATTTCGTCAGTTGCCGATCGCACTTTTGCAGCAGACAGTTCAGATTGATTGACGATAATGCTAAATACCAGCGGCTCGTAATTCGCAACTTCGATATATCCCGACAGCGCCGAAACTCCGCTCAAAGTTCCAGTTTTTGCTTGCAAAATTACGCGGTTTGGTGTATTGTTAATGCGATTTTTTAAAGTACCGCTTTCGCCAGCCACGGGCAGTGACGCGCGATAAATAGATCCAGCAGGTGAATTCGCCATCAATTTCAAAGTTTGCACCAAGGCTTCTGGACTAATTAAATTGTGGCGCGAAAGTCCCGAACCGTCGGCCAATATGTAGCTGTTTGGATTTACCCCTAATTGAGTTAAAGCTGTTTTTAACTCCTTTAAACCAATTTCACCTGTATCCTCTTGTGGCACAGGCATCTTGCCTGTGACTGTTTGTGGGACAGGCATCTTGCCTGTGACTTTCCCCAACAACCTCAATAAAACTTCTGCATAAAGATTGTTACTTTCCCGATTGGTTTCCTTCACCAACTCCGCCAGCGGTGGCGATTCAACAAAGGCTAATTCCTGATTGAAATTGCGAGAACTAGATGCAACTACAGCTTGTTTGACAGGGATTCCTTCAGCTACCAAAAATTGCTGAAAATGCTGCAAAAAATTGTTGGCGGGATTGACAACTGCGACATAAGCTGATTCAGATTCCGCACCAACTTTCAACTGTCCGCCAACTCGAATTGCAGGCCGATCGAACTCCCGGCCAACTTCAATAAACTCCGATTCATTTTGAGAGACGGTGACTGAATTGTTCTGAATTTGCCACTGATTGGCTAACTTTGGTTCGGCAAAAGAGACTTTCAGAGGTTGCCCGATCGCCTGTGGAGACAAAACAAGCTCGATCGCATTTTGATTGAAAATTAAACTGTTAATCGGCGCGCCATAGCCAGCTTGCGCGTCTTCCCATTCCCAATTCGGATTGACTGCATCGCCTTGAAAATAGCTGTCATCGCCAATCAACTGATTAACTTGACTAATGCCGCGCCCTTTTAACTGCTGAGCCAAGGATTTCAACTGAGCCTCCGCAATGCTCGGATCGCCCCTCCCAGCAACATACAAATTACCATTTTCGCCACTATAAACCGATGTCTTAATCCGAAAATCTGCACCGAGTTTCTGCAAAGCAGCGGCTGTGGTTAGCAGCTTGACATTTGATGCTGGAATGAAATATTTGGCGGCGTCGCGGCTGTAGAGAGTCGCCGTAGATGATAGCGGTTGAATCAAAATACCCCAACGCGATCGGCTAAATTCAGCACGATCGGCGATCGCATCAACTTTCGCCCCCAATTCCCCAGGACAAATATCCCCAGCAACCGTAGCCGTTTGAGCGACTACCTGCACCGGATGCCCCAGAATTAGCACTAACAAACTAACCGCAATTCCTTTAATTCTCAAAGCGCAATTTCCATAATCACTATTTAAATTAGATGCGCCAGAGCTGTGAATTGGCACTTTCATCAAGTCAAAACTAATAATAGTAACGCATATGAATTCTCGGATTGAACAGCGCCTCTACAGGTTTTCCGCCTTTGAGGTGCTCTTCCACAATCAACGGTACATCACTCGGTTTAACTCGACAATACCAGATTTCGTCTGGGGTGACTCGCACAGTCGGGCCAGTGTTGCACTGTCCCTGACAGCTACAGGCTTCAATTGTCACTCCTGGAACCGGTTGGGCTTCAAAAGCAGCTAGCACTGCTTCTGAACCACTTTTTAGGCAAGATTGATACTGGCAAACCAATACACGGCGGGTTTCTGCTTGGGAGTCTGGTTTTGAGGCGGGAGATTGGGACATCGGTAAGGATTTATCGGCTGTTTAATTTATCTTAACCATGTTGTCAGGTCGATCGCCCGCACGCTTCTAAACACAGGGCAGAATTCGTGAGTGCGATCGCAAAAACCTCTCAAATTATGGCATTCAAACTTTTCGCCTCCTTCTCTTCTTGTAACGAATCGCTTCTGCATGGCTGCCTTTATTCAGTCTGTGTCACGCTTTCCCTATATGATCGGATTTGAAGCAAAAACTCAATCAACCGCCAATCATGCCCAAAACAGTAGCCGATCTGATGAGTCGCGAGCCGATTTTGGCGCGCCCCGAAATGCCCTTAAATGAAGCGATTAAAATTTTAGCCGATCGACGTATTAGCGGACTTCCCGTCGTAGATGACAATGGCTTATTGGTAGGAGTCATCTCCGAAACCGACTTGATGTGGCGCGAAACCGGCGTCACTCCGCCCGCTTACATCATGGTACTCGATAGCGTGATTTACCTAGAAAATCCAGGTCGTTACGAGCGAGACCTGCACAAGGCTTTGGGACAAACAGTAGGAGAAGCGATGAGTAAAGAGCCAATTACCATCGGCCCCGACAAATCTGTCCCAGAAGCTGCAAAACTGATGCACGATCGCAGCATCCACCGATTGCCGGTAGTCGATACTGCGGGCAAAGTAATCGGCATCCTCACTAGGGGAGATATTATCCGATCGATGGCAGCCGAATCTTAATTAACGGTTGCAGTTGAAGAATTGTATCAGAAAACGAACTTCTTTCACAAATATTTGATTGACTGGTTAAACCCAGATGCAAGGCAGATAAATGCAGATAGATTCAAGATGTTTTGCTACTTTTGCAATATTGTCTAATGAGTCGATCGTTTCTTCAATTCCTTCAATTTTGGCAATTACCAATTACCAATTACCCATTACCAATTACCAAATTTAAAATCTAATGAGCATTACCCCTGAGTCTGTCGAACAATTGCTGAATTCTGAGGATTTTGGTGAAAGGCTGCGAGGTGTCAACCAACTGCGACAGCTAGAACCCGCGATCGCCTATAATTTGATTCAAATCGCGATCGGCGACAAAAACGTCCGCGTTCGCTACGCAGCAGTCAGCCAAGTCTCAACCCTCGGCAGGCAGAATCTGCCGAACGCTTTAGAGGTACTCCGAAACTGCTTACACAACGACCCCGAACCCGACGTGCAAGCAGCAGCAGCGGATGCTTTAGGCGCTTTGAAATTAACCGATGCTTTACTCGACTTAGAGCAAATTTATAGCAGTACATCTGAATGGTTGGTGCAACTGAGTATCGTCGCGGCTTTGGGAGAAATGGGAGATCCAAAAGCTTTTCCCATGTTAGAAAATGCCCTGACTTCTGAAAACGAATTGATCCAAACCATTGCGATCAGTGCATTAGGAGAATTGGGAGATAAACAAGCGTTGCCGCTGCTACTTCCCTACGCTGCCAATGCAGATTGGCAAATTCGTTATAGAGTCGCTCAAGCTCTGGGGCGGTTGGGCGGCGCCGAAGCAGATGCAGCTTTGGAAATTCTTGCCAAAGATGAAGTTGAGCAAGTTGCTCAAGAGGCTAAAGTCGGACAAGAGAATAGTTTAAAATTGTAAGATGGGCACGCCGCGCTTCGCAATGCTGCGCGGTTATGAATTTTGAATTAATTTAAGATTATTTCTGAGGATTCTAGTAAAAACTGGGGTTGCTGATTTGGAGTATGATTTGCCTCCGAAATTTAGAGGCAATTCATGAATTGCCCGGGCAATTCATGAATTGCCCCTACTCTAAATTTCAGTAGGGTGCGCATTGCGCACCAGCTCATCTTGTAGGGTGCGTCAAAAAGCATTGAAAAAGTCAATCATTACGCATTTTGATGGGTATCAAAGTCAACCGGTGCGCAGTGCACACCCTACTCGTAGAAACCGGGTTTCTAGCGTTCAGAATCGATGGCTGGGTGTGCCCGTGAACCTTACTAATCAGCAAAAATCTCAAATCTAAAACTCTATCCCACATTCCGTACTGTCAACTATCACCATCGGTTTTTACTTATTTTGATCCAGGAATTAAACTATAAATTATATTTTTATACGTATATTAACGGATAAGATTCATCAACACGTATAATTTATTACTGCGCAGAAGATGATTGTGGGCAATTATTCTGTGTGACACGATCGCGGATGGGAATGTCGTTTATACTGATGCTACGGGCGATCGCACTCTGCCTTTTCTGAACAAGAGTCCGGATATTGACATCCGTACCTTGAGAATAACAATAGATACAACAGTGGCAGGCAGGGATTAACCAAATTATTGAATTGTACCCAGCCAGCCTGCGATCGGGGAAACTATCGTTAAGACGGTAAGCAATCTACCAGCTCTCGCCAAGTCTTAAAACTTTTTATCATCCCCATGCTTGAACAACAAAATTCCAAGTCTCAGTCTATGGACATTTTAACAGGAGAGCGATCGGCCTCTCAACTTTCACAACCGACACCAACCACAACGAATCAAAACTTTATTTATAAAGTTTTGGAACTCACCAACATAGAGCGCAGCAAATTAGGTTTGTCCGCCCTAACCTTGAATACTCAGTTATTAAGTGCGGCGCAAACTCAGAGCCAAAATATGGCAGTACAAGACTTCTTTTCCCATACCGGAAAAGATGGTTCGTCAATGGGAAGTCGGATTACTGCAACGGGCTATAAATTCTCATCTGCGGCCGAAAACATCGCAGCCGGATCATCTACACCCGAAGCAGTTTTATCATCGTGGATGAACAGCAGCGGCCACCGCACGAACATTCTCAACCCGAATCTCAAAGAAATTGGGATTGGTTACTATTTCTTAGCCAACGATACTGGCAGCGTCAATTACAATCACTATTGGACGCAAGTTTTTGCTACTTCCCTTGACGGTAGTGTCAATCCCGCACCAACTCCAACTCCAACTCCAACTCCAACTCCCACACCAACTCCCACTCCCACACCAACTCCGACTCCGACACCAATTTCCAGCACAAGTACGATATCTATTACATCACCAATCCCCAATGCTACAGGGGACGGCAGTCCGACAACTGCACCCAAGAATACAGCCAGTGGCGGCAATTATTTCCTATCTGATGCTGGGGATACTCTGCTGCCTGCAACTGCTGCGGGATTGCCAATTTTTGCCCTTTCCGGCAAAGATAATCTCACCGGGACAGAAGGTGCTGATACGATTAATGGGATGCAAGGTGCGGATACAATTAACGGCGCAGGCGGCAATGACATCTTATCTGGCGGGAAAGATTCGGATTTAATTGATGGCGGTGCTGGCAATGATTTTATCACTGGCAATAACGATAACGATCGACTAATCGGAGGAGATGGTAACGATACTCTCCGCGGCGGTAAAGAAGATGATATCTTAATTGGCGGTAACGGCGACGATTTGTTGGCGGGCGATCGCGGGCAAGACATTCTGACCGGCGGTGCTGGAAGTGATACGTTTATCCTAGGAGGAGGTTTGTCTGCTTCGACTACTTTAGTCAGTGCGGATGTGATTACCGATTTTGCGATCGGGGATAAGATTGGTTTGACTGACGGTATCGGATTTGCTAACTTGACTTTTGAATCTGTGAATTTGCAGTTGGATGGAGCCGCAGTCAGCGCTTCTACAGCGATTAAGTCTGGTAGCAATTATCTAGGCATCGTGCAGGGTGTCAGTCAAAGTCAGCTTACGGCTTCTGTTTTTGTGAGTGCAATTTAGGAATGATTCGTGATTAATTAAGGTGCGTCGCTATGAGATTGTCGATATACAAATTTAGGGCTTTTTCATGGCGACATATCCTACGATTGGCAGCTTCTCAACTGGAACATTATAGCGATTTAACATGAATATTATACCTCTTGCAAAAGCCCTTTTAATCAAATTTGGGAACGGGCAAAATGCCCATCCCACAAGAAGAAAAGAACTTTTTGTGGGATGGGCATCTTGCCCGTCCTAAATATTTTTGAAAGAGGTTTAATGTCTAAATACAAGCAGGTGATTGCGACAATGATAGTGATGCTGCTGGCTGGATTTGGTTCCACCGCAACAACTCAACTGCCGACATCAATTCCTGTATCATCGGTAATATTTTTAGATAGATCCGGCCTATCTTTTCCAAATGGTGTAGAAGATGATGCTATTAAAAACAGGATATCCCTCGACATTATAGGTATCTGTTCCCTTGACAAAAATGTGGCTTTTTTGTATGGCTTATCATCGGTAGGTTCCGTTCTACTCAGAACAGAAGATGGTGGCTTACAATGGCAGGAAGTCATGCAATCAGATCCTCGAAGCCAAGTGCGATGGGTAGGTTTTGCGGATGCTAAAACAGGTTGGGCGTTAGTTGAAGACTATTGGGGCGAAGCAGGTGGACCGATCGCACTATATCTTACAACCGATACTGGCAAGACATGGAAACCATTGTCGATCGTACCAACAATCACGAGATATTGGTCTTTTGTCAACATTCAACTGTTCGATGCTCAAAAAGGACAGATCGATCTTCTTGATGGCCAAGACTCGGAAGCGCTAAGCGAGTATGTTTTTACTTGGACAACTGTAGATGGAGGGCGGACATGGCAAGAAACTAATCGACGCTATGTTTCTCAAGATGCGATTAAAGATATGCAATTGCCACATAAATTAGATCGATCCGCAGGTAAAGATGGCAGTCAATGGGAATACGACGATCGCTCCGATCCAGAAAAAATCATCGTCAAGCGCAGGTTGAGTGCCAACCAACCCTTGACTTCTGTTGCTATTCAAAAATATTGGGATTACAAAAATAAGCGAATTGTGCCTCGCTAAGATCCTACTGATGCCACAGCCGATCGCAAATTACCTTGAAATTCGCCCAAAATTCGATCGCACTCTTCTTTCTCCAAATTAGTCCAGTGCATCATCAAAGCCAGCTTTACAGACTTGCCGCTTTTTTCGAGCAAAAAACCCGCTTCATCCCGGCCCAAATCTGTTAAATCTTGTAACATCCGTATAGCTCGATCGCGCAATTTCTTATTAGTCACCGCCACATCAACCATCCGATTGCCGTAAACCTTCCCCAGCTTCACCATTACGCCAGTCGAAAGAATATTTAAAGCCATTTTTGTCACAGTACCAGCTTTCAAGCGCGTCGAACCTGCCACTATCTCCGGGCCAACCAACAACCGAATATCCACATCAGCTTCAAAATTCACCTGTTCGACTGGTACGCAGGCGATAAACACTGTTTTCGCTCCACGCTGGCGCGCCGCCTGCAAAGCACCGGCGACAAAGGGCGTTGTGCCCCCAGCCGTAATTCCGACAACTACATCTAAGTTGGTAATGTGACGGTGGGCGATCGACTCCGCCCCATCCTGGGCCCGATCTTCCAAATCCTCGGAACTCCGCACCAAAGCCCCAGCACCCCCGGCTATTATGCCCTGTACGAGTTCTGGTGGTGTGCAGAAGGTGGGGGGACACTCGGCGGCATCGAGCACCCCCAAACGCCCGGAAGTACCCGCACCGACGTAAAATAGGCGGCCTCCTTGACGCAGAGATTCGGCGCCGATGTCGATCGCCCGGGCTAACTGTTCGCGGGCACTGGCGATCGCGCTCAAAGTTTGGGCGTCTTCCCGGTTGAACAAGTCCACTAATTCGATCGAACTAAGTTGGTCTAAATTCGCGCTATTGGCATTCACCTGTTCCGTCAGCAAATGCCCCCTTTCTTCCAAATTCTTCATTTTTTTTAATGAGTTATTAGTTATTTGTGATTAGTTATTGTGCTGGTTCTCGATCGCACACACTCTATCTGTAGGGTGCACAGTGCGCACCTTACCACTACTAAGGGCGGAGTCAACCATTTGTTTTACCGCGAGTCCTATGTTCATTGTTGATTAGTCATTGGTGTACAAGCCGAGGGTACGGAAGAGCCCAAATAGTCAGCTTGGTGAAGTCGTGACTCAAAGGCTGGAAATTTGCGCGATCGGGCGATCGGCTAAATCTACTTCCTCCAGAGGCAATTACCGATTACCGATTACCGATTACCGATTACCGATTACTGCTGACTAATGACCAATGACCAATGACTAATGACTAATGACTATTACAAAAGTCCTTCCAGTCGGCGACGAATTGAATCCAGTTCGTTTTGGGAAACTTCAGAATCCGGCTCCGGTTCCGGCTCTGGCGGCCCATCGACCTGCCACTGAGTCTGTGTTACATTGTCTTCTGGCGGAATCGCTAGCGCGCCCGCTGGCACTAATTCCCAATCATAGTCAACACTATCGCAGAACTCCTTAATTTCTTCGTCGTCGATCGCCTCGACAGCGGGCTCGGGGAAATCCTGAGCTTCCAGCATCACGCCAAAGCGGGTGGCGTCGTCTTCTGACTCAAACATCAGAACTTTGTTACGATCGCCGAGTTGAATGGTATGAATTCCCTCATTCTCGGTGCGGGCATTGAAGAGTAAGACGAACACTCGCATAAGTTTTAAAGACCTTCTTAACCACCGTTTTTTTATCTTAGAAGCGATCGGGCAATCGATCTGTCGATTTTAGATTTTAGCTTGACTGCGTATCCAGAACGCGTGGGAACCTTTGACGATGTGCGGGAGTTGGAGATGTGGGTTCTAGGTAATGTGGCGCGTTTTGATTAAGTTCGGTTAAGCTTTCTGGAGTCTGCCCCGGAGTTGGTGGCGGGAGTCTTGAAGTTGGATCGATCGGCACTTCGAGCCTCTGTTCTGAGTCAACAAAGGTAAGAGACACCTCTGCGAATCAAACCAATTATACCGTATCGAACATTGGCTGATTTCCTGAATTCTCAAAAGCTCTGAGAAACACCATGACTAACTTGGACGATGACAAAAATCAACTCGCACCCCGTCCCCAGCGCCGTTGGTGGCGTCTGCTGCTGCTTAGTGGTACGGGATTGGGTGTTCTCGCCTTGGTGGCGGTGGCGGCAGCCCAGGCCTGGGTGCAGGAAAAGTTAGCTCCGATTGTGGAATCTGAAGTCAGTCAGACACTGAAGCGGCCTGTAAAAATCGGGCGTTTGGAGCGATTTTCATGGGCAAGTTTGCGGTTTGGTCGATCGAGCGTACCGACAACTGCTACGGATCCAGATTATGCTTCCACAGAAGCAGTGGAAGTGCAATTTTCAATTTGGCCGCTGCTGTTCAATCGCACTCTCAAATTAGATATTACTTTAGTTAAACCCAGCGCTTATATCGAACAGGATAGTCAAGGCCGCTGGGTTAATCTCCCCACGCCCGATCCGAAACCTCCGGGTTTGTTTAAAACTGAAATTGCTGCTGTGCGAGTCGAAAATCTCGGCGCAGTTTTGGTTCCTAGTCCCGAAGCCCATCAGAAAACTTCGGCTCCGATTTCGGTAAGTCTCAAAAATGGCAGTGCTCTATTTCGCGAGCAAAATCAGCGCGTTCTCTACGAGCTAAACGGTCAATTCACTAATAATGACAATTTTGCCATCAAGGCTGATTCTCTGTTGTCTGCGGCTCAAACAAACGTGCTTGTGCAAGGTCAAAACTTGCCTTTGTCAGACCTCGCCCGCTTGCTAAAACTTCCCGGCATTTCTTTACAAAAAGGTCTGGCAAATGGCAATTTGACGGCGCAAGTTCGAGATAATAAACTCTCTGGAATTACCGGGACGGCTAGTTTTGCCGGAGTGGAGGCAAGCATCAATCCACTGAAACAGAAGATCCAAAATAGCAGCGGTCAATTGCGCTTTCAGGGAACTAATTTGATTGTCGATAGTTTGACTGGTAATTACGGTCTAGTTCCGGTTCAAATAGCTGGAACAGTGGCTGCTGGAGCTAATTTTAATCTGGATACAGCTAGCTTAAATTTGAACACTAATGTGCAGCCGGTAGCTGTGGCAAGTGTTGTCAGTGCGATCGAGCAAGAATTGGGTCAAAAAGTAGTATTGCCCTTTGCGGTGGTCGGGGAAGTTAAGGCGGATACTAAGCTGACGGGGACTGGGGCACAGCCGATACTTACAGGTACGATCGCCTCAACAAAACCCGCTACGGTCGATCGCCTGCAATTAAACAATATTAGCACTAATTTTCAACTGGAACTCGGCAAAGTCGCTCAAACCCCAACTCCCAATTCTCAATCTTTGGCTTTGACTTTAAGCGATATGTTGGTAGTGCCGGCGGCGGGTGGTAAAATTGGTGGCAAAGGTCAAATTCAGCTCGGGTTGGGAAGTGAGAATTCGCGATCGGGTTTGGTGTTTGACTTGCAAGCGGAAAATGTACCCGCAGATGCGATCGCCAAAATTTACGCTCTGCCAATTCCTGCTACTGTAAAAATTGGTAGTGTCTCCGCCAAAGCTCAAGTTTTCGGGCCGTTAGATAACATTCAAACAAGAGTTCAATGGCAAGCACCGCAAGGGACTTTTCCCGCTGCGGGTGAAATCCGCGCCGGACGGAATTCGGCGGATTTGCAAAATACGGTTGTCAAAATTGGCGATGCTACGGTAAATGTGGATGCGGCGATCAAAGATCGTCGGTGGCAAGCTATGCTAAAGGGCGATCGCGTTGCAATCAAAAGTTTACAGCCACTGATTCCCGGACTTAATTTGTCTCCTGAATTAGCGGGTTTGTTCACCGGAACCGCTGAAGCAGCCGGAACTCTGGATGATTTGAGTTTAAAGGCGATAACTGCTAGCGGTAAAGGAACACTGAATATTGCTGATAGTATTGTTGCCGTTGATGGCACACTGGAATCTGGGAAATGGCAAGTTTTGGGCAAGACCGAAAAAGTTGCTCTCAATCCCTTAATTGATATTGGCTTGCCGTTTTTAACCCTACAACCGCCCGCCAATTCTAACACATCACCCGCCGCAAATCTCGACAATCTAAAATCCAAAATCCAAAATCTAAAATCGCTGGGCGGACAGCTAGTAGGTGAATTTCAAGCTGCGGGAAATGTTGACAATTTGACGGCTAGCGGTATCAATCTGAGCACCAATGGCAAACTGAATATTGCCGACAGCAATGTCAATCTGAAAGCAGAATTGACAGACGGAAAATGGCAAGCAACCGCAGAAACCGATCGCACTTCCATCAGCCGCCTGGTAGACTTGACACTGCCACTGTTAGATGTGGCTTCCGCATTCAATCCCGAAAATCAACAATCTGCCAATCTTAACAATCTAAAATCTAAAATCCAAAATCTAAAATCGATAGACGGACAACTATCGAGTCAATTTACAGCTTCGGGAAGTCTTGACAATTTGACGGCTAGTGGCATAAATGTCAACGGTAATGGCAAACTCAATCTGGCCGACAGTAATGTCAATTTTAAAGGAGAATTGGCACGGGGAAATTGGCAAGGAACCGCCGAAACAGATCGCACTTCGATCGCCCGTTTGGTAAACTTAGGATTGCCACTGTTAGATGTGGGCTTAGCTTTCACGGCTGACAATCCCCAAGTTGTAGCCAATATCAACAATCTAAAATCCAAAATCCAAAATCTCAAATCGATTGATGGACAAATATCGAATCAAATTCAAGCGGCGGGAAGTCTTGACAAATCAAGCGTCGCCGATGTTTCTGTCAACAGCAGCGGTAAATTAAATATTGCCGACGGTACGGTTGATTTTAAGGGAAAATTAGATGCTGGGCGCTGGCTTGCTGTCGCGGATCTCGATCGAGTTATTCTCAGTCGCTTAGAAAAAACCATCCGCGATACTCAACTCTTGACTCTCACCGCGACTTTGCCTAAAGGATTTGACGGTAGAGTTAACGGCCAATTCCAAGCGGCGGGTAGTTTGGATAATTTGACAGCGAAGGGAATTCGTGCTAGTGGGGAAGGGCGGATTTTGGTCGATCGACTAGGGGCGATCGATACTACGGCAAAATTGGAAAACGGCAACTTAGAAGCATTGTTGGCAACCAACGGAGTTACCGTCAGCAATTTAGAACAAACCCTCAAACAAACCGGTTTACTGACAACCAATTTACCGCGAGAAATTGCCGGCACCCTCGATGGCAAAATCAGAATTGTGGGAAATACAGATAATCTCACCGCCAACGGCATCACCGCCAACGGCGACGGACAAATTCGACTCGCCAATGGCGGCGGAGTTGTCAAAGCCAAAGGTAGGGCGCAATCGGGGAATTGGCGCGCGTCAATTGAAGGCGACCAAATTGCCCTAAGTCGCTTCCAGAAAGCCTTTGAAGCCCAGCGCCAAAGCTTGCAAGCTGGAGGTTTAGTCTCCCAAGCCCAAAATCTCCCCTTACTCCGAGGACTATTTAATGGCAATGTCAATTTATCTGGCCCGATTGGGGCGGGCACGGGGGCACCGCCCCTACAAAATGTTCGCGCCGGCGGCAGTTTCCGCATCTCGGAATTGCCGTTTTTGAAACAACCTTTTGAGGCAATATTTAATTGGGATGGCAAACGGGTAGAAGTAGAAAAAGCTGTAACTCCGGGTTTGACGGCCAGCGGATTTGTCGGCGTTGAGTTAGCTGGGAAAGGATTACCGTCAATTTCCAATCTAGATTTGGATGTAAAACTGTCCAATTTTAACCTGGAAGCCTTGCCAGCAGAGCAGTTGGCTTTTTTGAGACCCATGGGTCTCAAAAAAGCCAACTGCTCTGCTGGCAAGGCTTCCAGGTTAAAATTGGACAGTTTTACATCCAAATCTAGATTGGAAATTGACGGTAATCCTTTCCCAGCTAACTCAACGCCGACAAATCCGCTGGCCGTCAAACCCGGAGTTACAGCTTTTTCTACTTCTACCCGTTTGCCATCCCAATTAAATATTGCCTCAAAAGGTTGTTTCAAAAACGGCAATTCCGAGATGCGGAAACTGCCGCCGGCGCGAACATTTTGTAGGGGCGGTGCCCCCGTGCCCGCCCCAATCGGGCCAGATAAATTGACATTGCCATTAAATAGTCCTCGGAGTAAGGGGAGATTTTGGGCTTGGGAGACTAAACCTCCAGCTTGCAAGCTTTGGCGCTGGGCTTCAAAGGCTTTCTGGAAGCGACTTAGGGCAATTTGGTCGCCTTCAATTGACGCGCGCCAATTCCCCGATTGCGCCCTACCTTTGGCTTTGACAACTCCGCCGCCATTGGCGAGTCGAATTTGTCCGTCGCCGTTGGCGGTGATGCCGTTGGCGGTGAGATTATCTGTATTTCCCACAATTCTGATTTTGCCATCGAGGGTGCCGGCAATTTCTCGCGGTAAATTGGTTGTCAGTAAACCGGTTTGTTTGAGGGTTTGTTCTAAATTGCTGACGGTAACTCCGTTGGTTGCCAACAATGCTTCTAAGTTGCCGTTTTCCAATTTTGCCGTAGTATCGATCGCCCCTAGTCGATCGACCAAAATCCGCCCTTCCCCACTAGCACGAATTCCCTTCGCTGTCAAATTATCCAAACTACCCGCCGCTTGGAATTGGCCGTTAACTCTACCGTCAAATCCTTTAGGCAAAGTCGCGGTGAGAGTCAAGAGTTGAGTATCGCGGATGGTTTTTTCTAAGCGACTGAGAATAACTCGATCGAGATCCGCGACAGCAAGCCAGCGCCCAGCATCTAATTTTCCCTTAAAATCAACCGTACCGTCGGCAATATTTAATTTACCGCTGCTGTTGACAGAAACATCGGCGACGCTTGATTTGTCAAGACTTCCCGCCGCTTGAATTTGATTCGATATTTGTCCATCAATCGATTTGAGATTTTGGATTTTGGATTTTAGATTGTTGATATTGGCTACAACTTGGGGATTGTCAGCCGTGAAAGCTAAGCCCACATCTAACAGTGGCAATCCTAAGTTTACCAAACGGGCGATCGAAGTGCGATCTGTTTCGGCGGTTCCTTGCCAATTTCCCCGTGCCAATTCTCCTTTAAAATTGACATTACTGTCGGCCAGATTGAGTTTGCCATTACCGTTGACATTTATGCCACTAGCCGTCAAATTGTCAAGACTTCCCGAAGCTGTAAATTGACTCGATAGTTGTCCGTCTATCGATTTTAGATTTTGGATTTTAGATTTTAGATTGTTAAGATTGGCAGATTGTTGATTTTCGGGATTGAATGCGGAAGCCACATCTAACAGTGGCAGTGTCAAGTCTACCAGGCGGCTGATGGAAGTGCGATCGGTTTCTGCGGTTGCTTGCCATTTTCCGTCTGTCAATTCTGCTTTCAGATTGACATTGCTGTCGGCAATATTCAGTTTGCCATTGGTGCTCAGATTGATACCGCTAGCCGTCAAATTGTCAACATTTCCCGCAGCTTGAAATTCACCTACTAGCTGTCCGCCCAGCGATTTTAGATTTTGGATTTTGGATTTTAGATTGTCGAGATTTGCGGCGGGTGATGTGTTAGAATTGGCGGGCGGTTGTAGGGTTAAAAACGGCAAGCCAATATCAATTAAGGGATTGAGAGCAACTTTTTCGGTCTTGCCCAAAACTTGCCATTTCCCAGATTCCAGTGTGCCATCAACGGCAACAATACTATCAGCAATATTCAGTGTTCCTTTACCGCTAGCAGTTATCGCCTTTAAACTCAAATCATCCAGAGTTCCGGCTGCTTCAGCGGTTCCGGTGAACAAACCCGCTAATTCAGGAGACAAATTAAGTCCGGGAATCAGTGGCTGTAAACTTTTGATTGCAACGCGATCGCCCTTTAGCATAGCTTGCCACCGACGATCTTTGATCGCCGCATCCACATTTACCGTAGCATCGCCAATTTTGACAACCGTATTTTGCAAATCCGCCGAATTCCGTCCGGCGCGGATTTCACCCGCAGCGGGAAAAGTCCCTTGCGGTGCTTGCCATTGAACTCTTGTTTGAATGTTATCTAACGGCCCGAAAACTTGAGCTTTGGCGGAGACACTACCAATTTTTACAGTAGCAGGAATTGGCAGAGCGTAAATTTTGGCGATCGCATCTGCGGGTACATTTTCCGCTTGCAAGTCAAACACCAAACCCGATCGCGAATTCTCACTTCCCAACCCGAGCTGAATTTGACCTTTGCCACCAATTTTACCACCCGCCGCCGGCACTACCAACATATCGCTTAAAGTCAAAGCCAAAGATTGAGAATTGGGAGTTGGGGTTTGAGCGACTTTGCCGAGTTCCAGTTGAAAATTAGTGCTAATATTGTTTAATTGCAGGCGATCGACCGTAGCGGGTTTTGTTGAGGCGATCGTACCTGTAAGTATCGGCTGTGCCCCAGTCCCCGTCAGCTTAGTATCCGCCTTAACTTCCCCGACCACCGCAAAGGGCAATACTACTTTTTGACCCAATTCTTGCTCGATCGCACTGACAACACTTGCCACAGCTACCGGCTGCACATTAGTGTTCAAATTTAAGCTAGCTGTATCCAGATTAAAATTAGCTCCAGCAGCCACTGTTCCAGCTATTTGAACCGGAACTAGACCGTAATTACCAGTCAAACTATCGACAATCAAATTAGTTCCCTGAAAGCGCAATTGACCGCTGCTATTTTGGATCTTCTGTTTCAGTGGATTGATGCTTGCCTCCACTCCGGCAAAACTAGCCGTCCCGGTAATTCCAGAGAGTTTATTATCTCGAACTTGCGCCGTCAAATTGCCATTTGCCAGACCTTTTTGTAAAGAAATGCCGGGAAGTTTTAGCAAGCGGGCGAGGTCTGACAAAGGCAAGTTTTGACCTTGCACAAGCACGTTTGTTTGAGCCGCAGACAACAGAGAATCAGCCTTGATGGCAAAATTGTCATTATTAGTGAATTGACCGTTTAGCTCGTAGAGAACGCGCTGATTTTGCTCGCGAAATAGAGCACTGCCATTTTTGAGACTTACCGAAATCGGAGCCGAAGTTTTCTGATGGGCTTCGGGACTAGGAACCAAAACTGCGCCGAGATTTTCGACTCGCACAGCAGCAATTTCAGTTTTAAACAAACCCGGAGGTTTCGGATCGGGCGTGGGGAGATTAACCCAGCGGCCTTGACTATCCTGTTCGATATAAGCGCTGGGTTTAACTAAAGTAATATCTAATTTGAGAGTGCGATTGAACAGCAGCGGCCAAATTGAAAATTGCACTTCCACTGCTTCTGTGGAAGCATAATCTGGATCCGTAGCAGTTGTCGGTACGCTCGATCGACCAAACCGCAAACTTGCCCATGAAAATCGCTCCAAACGCCCGATTTTTACAGGCCGCTTCAGTGTCTGACTGACTTCAGATTCCACAATCGGAGCTAACTTTTCCTGCACCCAGGCCTGGGCTGCCGCCACCGCCACCAAGGCGAGAACACCCAATCCCGTACCACTAAGCAGCAGCAGACGCCACCAACGGCGCTGGGGACGGGGTGCGAGTTGATTTTTGTCATCGTCCAAGTTAGTCATGGTGTTTCTCAGAGCTTTTGAGAATTCAGGAAATCAGCCAATGTTCGATACGGTATAATTGGTTTGATTCGCAGAGGTGTCTCTTACCTTTGTTGACTCAGAACAGAGGCTCGAAGTGCCGATCGATCCAACTTCAAGACTCCCGCCACCAACTCCGGGGCAGACTCCAGAAAGCTTAACCGAACTTAATCAAAACGCGCCACATTACCTAGAACCCACATCTCCAACTCCCGCACATCGTCAAAGGTTCCCACGCGTTCTGGATACGCAGTCAAGCTAAAATCTAAAATCGACAGATCGATTGCCCGATCGCTTCTAAGATAAAAAAACGGTGGTTAAGAAGGTCTTTAAAACTTATGCGAGTGTTCGTCTTACTCTTCAATGCCCGCACCGAGAATGAGGGAATTCATACCATTCAACTCGGCGATCGTAACAAAGTTCTGATGTTTGAGTCAGAAGACGACGCCACCCGCTTTGGCGTGATGCTGGAAGCTCAGGATTTCCCCGAGCCCGCTGTCGAGGCGATCGACGACGAAGAAATTAAGGAGTTCTGCGATAGTGTTGACTATGATTGGGAATTAGTGCCAGCGGGCGCGCTAGCGATTCCGCCAGAAGACAATGTAACACAGACTCAGTGGCAGGTCGATGGGCCGCCAGAGCCGGAACCGGAGCCGGATTCTGAAGTTTCCCAAAACGAACTGGATTCAATTCGTCGCCGACTGGAAGGACTTTTGTAATAGTCATTAGTCATTAGTCATTGGTCATTGGTCATTAGTCAGCAGTAATCGGTAATCGGTAATCGGTAATCGGTAATCGGTAATTGCCTCTGGAGGAAGTAGATTTAGCCGATCGCCCGATCGCGCAAATTTCCAGCCTTTGAGTCACGACTTCACCAAGCTGACTATTTGGGCTCTTCCGTACCCTCGGCTTGTACACCAATGACTAATCAACAATGAACATAGGACTCGCGGTAAAACAAATGGTTGACTCCGCCCTTAGTAGTGGTAAGGTGCGCACTGTGCACCCTACAGATAGAGTGTGTGCGATCGAGAACCAGCACAATAACTAATCACAAATAACTAATAACTCATTAAAAAAAATGAAGAATTTGGAAGAAAGGGGGCATTTGCTGACGGAACAGGTGAATGCCAATAGCGCGAATTTAGACCAACTTAGTTCGATCGAATTAGTGGACTTGTTCAACCGGGAAGACGCCCAAACTTTGAGCGCGATCGCCAGTGCCCGCGAACAGTTAGCCCGGGCGATCGACATCGGCGCCGAATCTCTGCGTCAAGGAGGCCGCCTATTTTACGTCGGTGCGGGTACTTCCGGGCGTTTGGGGGTGCTCGATGCCGCCGAGTGTCCCCCCACCTTCTGCACACCACCAGAACTCGTACAGGGCATAATAGCCGGGGGTGCTGGGGCTTTGGTGCGGAGTTCCGAGGATTTGGAAGATCGGGCCCAGGATGGGGCGGAGTCGATCGCCCACCGTCACATTACCAACTTAGATGTAGTTGTCGGAATTACGGCTGGGGGCACAACGCCCTTTGTCGCCGGTGCTTTGCAGGCGGCGCGCCAGCGTGGAGCGAAAACAGTGTTTATCGCCTGCGTACCAGTCGAACAGGTGAATTTTGAAGCTGATGTGGATATTCGGTTGTTGGTTGGCCCGGAGATAGTGGCAGGTTCGACGCGCTTGAAAGCTGGTACTGTGACAAAAATGGCTTTAAATATTCTTTCGACTGGCGTAATGGTGAAGCTGGGGAAGGTTTACGGCAATCGGATGGTTGATGTGGCGGTGACTAATAAGAAATTGCGCGATCGAGCTATACGGATGTTACAAGATTTAACAGATTTGGGCCGGGATGAAGCGGGTTTTTTGCTCGAAAAAAGCGGCAAGTCTGTAAAGCTGGCTTTGATGATGCACTGGACTAATTTGGAGAAAGAAGAGTGCGATCGAATTTTGGGCGAATTTCAAGGTAATTTGCGATCGGCTGTGGCATCAGTAGGATCTTAGCGAGGCACAATTCGCTTATTTTTGTAATCCCAATATTTTTGAATAGCAACAGAAGTCAAGGGTTGGTTGGCACTCAACCTGCGCTTGACGATGATTTTTTCTGGATCGGAGCGATCGTCGTATTCCCATTGACTGCCATCTTTACCTGCGGATCGATCTAATTTATGTGGCAATTGCATATCTTTAATCGCATCTTGAGAAACATAGCGTCGATTAGTTTCTTGCCATGTCCGCCCTCCATCTACAGTTGTCCAAGTAAAAACATACTCGCTTAGCGCTTCCGAGTCTTGGCCATCAAGAAGATCGATCTGTCCTTTTTGAGCATCGAACAGTTGAATGTTGACAAAAGACCAATATCTCGTGATTGTTGGTACGATCGACAATGGTTTCCATGTCTTGCCAGTATCGGTTGTAAGATATAGTGCGATCGGTCCACCTGCTTCGCCCCAATAGTCTTCAACTAACGCCCAACCTGTTTTAGCATCCGCAAAACCTACCCATCGCACTTGGCTTCGAGGATCTGATTGCATGACTTCCTGCCATTGTAAGCCACCATCTTCTGTTCTGAGTAGAACGGAACCTACCGATGATAAGCCATACAAAAAAGCCACATTTTTGTCAAGGGAACAGATACCTATAATGTCGAGGGATATCCTGTTTTTAATAGCATCATCTTCTACACCATTTGGAAAAGATAGGCCGGATCTATCTAAAAATATTACCGATGATACAGGAATTGATGTCGGCAGTTGAGTTGTTGCGGTGGAACCAAATCCAGCCAGCAGCATCACTATCATTGTCGCAATCACCTGCTTGTATTTAGACATTAAACCTCTTTCAAAAATATTTAGGACGGGCAAGATGCCCATCCCACAAAAAGTTCTTTTCTTCTTGTGGGATGGGCATTTTGCCCGTTCCCAAATTTGATTAAAAGGGCTTTTGCAAGAGGTATAATATTCATGTTAAATCGCTATAATGTTCCAGTTGAGAAGCTGCCAATCGTAGGATATGTCGCCATGAAAAAGCCCTAAATTTGTATATCGACAATCTCATAGCGACGCACCTTAATTAATCACGAATCATTCCTAAATTGCACTCACAAAAACAGAAGCCGTAAGCTGACTTTGACTGACACCCTGCACGATGCCTAGATAATTGCTACCAGACTTAATCGCTGTAGAAGCGCTGACTGCGGCTCCATCCAACTGCAAATTCACAGATTCAAAAGTCAAGTTAGCAAATCCGATACCGTCAGTCAAACCAATCTTATCCCCGATCGCAAAATCGGTAATCACATCCGCACTGACTAAAGTAGTCGAAGCAGACAAACCTCCTCCTAGGATAAACGTATCACTTCCAGCACCGCCGGTCAGAATGTCTTGCCCGCGATCGCCCGCCAACAAATCGTCGCCGTTACCGCCAATTAAGATATCATCTTCTTTACCGCCGCGGAGAGTATCGTTACCATCTCCTCCGATTAGTCGATCGTTATCGTTATTGCCAGTGATAAAATCATTGCCAGCACCGCCATCAATTAAATCCGAATCTTTCCCGCCAGATAAGATGTCATTGCCGCCTGCGCCGTTAATTGTATCCGCACCTTGCATCCCATTAATCGTATCAGCACCTTCTGTCCCGGTGAGATTATCTTTGCCGGAAAGGGCAAAAATTGGCAATCCCGCAGCAGTTGCAGGCAGCAGAGTATCCCCAGCATCAGATAGGAAATAATTGCCGCCACTGGCTGTATTCTTGGGTGCAGTTGTCGGACTGCCGTCCCCTGTAGCATTGGGGATTGGTGATGTAATAGATATCGTACTTGTGCTGGAAATTGGTGTCGGAGTCGGAGTTGGTGTGGGAGTGGGAGTTGGTGTGGGAGTTGGAGTTGGAGTTGGAGTTGGAGTTGGTGCGGGATTGACACTACCGTCAAGGGAAGTAGCAAAAACTTGCGTCCAATAGTGATTGTAATTGACGCTGCCAGTATCGTTGGCTAAGAAATAGTAACCAATCCCAATTTCTTTGAGATTCGGGTTGAGAATGTTCGTGCGGTGGCCGCTGCTGTTCATCCACGATGATAAAACTGCTTCGGGTGTAGATGATCCGGCTGCGATGTTTTCGGCCGCAGATGAGAATTTATAGCCCGTTGCAGTAATCCGACTTCCCATTGACGAACCATCTTTTCCGGTATGGGAAAAGAAGTCTTGTACTGCCATATTTTGGCTCTGAGTTTGCGCCGCACTTAATAACTGAGTATTCAAGGTTAGGGCGGACAAACCTAATTTGCTGCGCTCTATGTTGGTGAGTTCCAAAACTTTATAAATAAAGTTTTGATTCGTTGTGGTTGGTGTCGGTTGTGAAAGTTGAGAGGCCGATCGCTCTCCTGTTAAAATGTCCATAGACTGAGACTTGGAATTTTGTTGTTCAAGCATGGGGATGATAAAAAGTTTTAAGACTTGGCGAGAGCTGGTAGATTGCTTACCGTCTTAACGATAGTTTCCCCGATCGCAGGCTGGCTGGGTACAATTCAATAATTTGGTTAATCCCTGCCTGCCACTGTTGTATCTATTGTTATTCTCAAGGTACGGATGTCAATATCCGGACTCTTGTTCAGAAAAGGCAGAGTGCGATCGCCCGTAGCATCAGTATAAACGACATTCCCATCCGCGATCGTGTCACACAGAATAATTGCCCACAATCATCTTCTGCGCAGTAATAAATTATACGTGTTGATGAATCTTATCCGTTAATATACGTATAAAAATATAATTTATAGTTTAATTCCTGGATCAAAATAAGTAAAAACCGATGGTGATAGTTGACAGTACGGAATGTGGGATAGAGTTTTAGATTTGAGATTTTTGCTGATTAGTAAGGTTCACGGGCACACCCAGCCATCGATTCTGAACGCTAGAAACCCGGTTTCTACGAGTAGGGTGTGCACTGCGCACCGGTTGACTTTGATACCCATCAAAATGCGTAATGATTGACTTTTTCAATGCTTTTTGACGCACCCTACAAGATGAGCTGGTGCGCAATGCGCACCCTACTGAAATTTAGAGTAGGGGCAATTCATGAATTGCCCGGGCAATTCATGAATTGCCTCTAAATTTCGGAGGCAAATCATACTCCAAATCAGCAACCCCAGTTTTTACTAGAATCCTCAGAAATAATCTTAAATTAATTCAAAATTCATAACCGCGCAGCATTGCGAAGCGCGGCGTGCCCATCTTACAATTTTAAACTATTCTCTTGTCCGACTTTAGCCTCTTGAGCAACTTGCTCAACTTCATCTTTGGCAAGAATTTCCAAAGCTGCATCTGCTTCGGCGCCGCCCAACCGCCCCAGAGCTTGAGCGACTCTATAACGAATTTGCCAATCTGCATTGGCAGCGTAGGGAAGTAGCAGCGGCAACGCTTGTTTATCTCCCAATTCTCCTAATGCACTGATCGCAATGGTTTGGATCAATTCGTTTTCAGAAGTCAGGGCATTTTCTAACATGGGAAAAGCTTTTGGATCTCCCATTTCTCCCAAAGCCGCGACGATACTCAGTTGCACCAACCATTCAGATGTACTGCTATAAATTTGCTCTAAGTCGAGTAAAGCATCGGTTAATTTCAAAGCGCCTAAAGCATCCGCTGCTGCTGCTTGCACGTCGGGTTCGGGGTCGTTGTGTAAGCAGTTTCGGAGTACCTCTAAAGCGTTCGGCAGATTCTGCCTGCCGAGGGTTGAGACTTGGCTGACTGCTGCGTAGCGAACGCGGACGTTTTTGTCGCCGATCGCGATTTGAATCAAATTATAGGCGATCGCGGGTTCTAGCTGTCGCAGTTGGTTGACACCTCGCAGCCTTTCACCAAAATCCTCAGAATTCAGCAATTGTTCGACAGACTCAGGGGTAATGCTCATTAGATTTTAAATTTGGTAATTGGTAATGGGTAATTGGTAATTGGTAATTGCCAAAATTGAAGGAATTGAAGAAACGATCGACTCATTAGACAATATTGCAAAAGTAGCAAAACATCTTGAATCTATCTGCATTTATCTGCCTTGCATCTGGGTTTAACCAGTCAATCAAATATTTGTGAAAGAAGTTCGTTTTCTGATACAATTCTTCAACTGCAACCGTTAATTAAGATTCGGCTGCCATCGATCGGATAATATCTCCCCTAGTGAGGATGCCGATTACTTTGCCCGCAGTATCGACTACCGGCAATCGGTGGATGCTGCGATCGTGCATCAGTTTTGCAGCTTCTGGGACAGATTTGTCGGGGCCGATGGTAATTGGCTCTTTACTCATCGCTTCTCCTACTGTTTGTCCCAAAGCCTTGTGCAGGTCTCGCTCGTAACGACCTGGATTTTCTAGGTAAATCACGCTATCGAGTACCATGATGTAAGCGGGCGGAGTGACGCCGGTTTCGCGCCACATCAAGTCGGTTTCGGAGATGACTCCTACCAATAAGCCATTGTCATCTACGACGGGAAGTCCGCTAATACGTCGATCGGCTAAAATTTTAATCGCTTCATTTAAGGGCATTTCGGGGCGCGCCAAAATCGGCTCGCGACTCATCAGATCGGCTACTGTTTTGGGCATGATTGGCGGTTGATTGAGTTTTTGCTTCAAATCCGATCATATAGGGAAAGCGTGACACAGACTGAATAAAGGCAGCCATGCAGAAGCGATTCGTTACAAGAAGAGAAGGAGGCGAAAAGTTTGAATGCCATAATTTGAGAGGTTTTTGCGATCGCACTCACGAATTCTGCCCTGTGTTTAGAAGCGTGCGGGCGATCGACCTGACAACATGGTTAAGATAAATTAAACAGCCGATAAATCCTTACCGATGTCCCAATCTCCCGCCTCAAAACCAGACTCCCAAGCAGAAACCCGCCGTGTATTGGTTTGCCAGTATCAATCTTGCCTAAAAAGTGGTTCAGAAGCAGTGCTAGCTGCTTTTGAAGCCCAACCGGTTCCAGGAGTGACAATTGAAGCCTGTAGCTGTCAGGGACAGTGCAACACTGGCCCGACTGTGCGAGTCACCCCAGACGAAATCTGGTATTGTCGAGTTAAACCGAGTGATGTACCGTTGATTGTGGAAGAGCACCTCAAAGGCGGAAAACCTGTAGAGGCGCTGTTCAATCCGAGAATTCATATGCGTTACTATTATTAGTTTTGACTTGATGAAAGTGCCAATTCACAGCTCTGGCGCATCTAATTTAAATAGTGATTATGGAAATTGCGCTTTGAGAATTAAAGGAATTGCGGTTAGTTTGTTAGTGCTAATTCTGGGGCATCCGGTGCAGGTAGTCGCTCAAACGGCTACGGTTGCTGGGGATATTTGTCCTGGGGAATTGGGGGCGAAAGTTGATGCGATCGCCGATCGTGCTGAATTTAGCCGATCGCGTTGGGGTATTTTGATTCAACCGCTATCATCTACGGCGACTCTCTACAGCCGCGACGCCGCCAAATATTTCATTCCAGCATCAAATGTCAAGCTGCTAACCACAGCCGCTGCTTTGCAGAAACTCGGTGCAGATTTTCGGATTAAGACATCGGTTTATAGTGGCGAAAATGGTAATTTGTATGTTGCTGGGAGGGGCGATCCGAGCATTGCGGAGGCTCAGTTGAAATCCTTGGCTCAGCAGTTAAAAGGGCGCGGCATTAGTCAAGTTAATCAGTTGATTGGCGATGACAGCTATTTTCAAGGCGATGCAGTCAATCCGAATTGGGAATGGGAAGACGCGCAAGCTGGCTATGGCGCGCCGATTAACAGTTTAATTTTCAATCAAAATGCGATCGAGCTTGTTTTGTCTCCACAGGCGATCGGGCAACCTCTGAAAGTCTCTTTTGCCGAACCAAAGTTAGCCAATCAGTGGCAAATTCAGAACAATTCAGTCACCGTCTCTCAAAATGAATCGGAGTTTATTGAAGTTGGCCGGGAGTTCGATCGGCCTGCAATTCGAGTTGGCGGACAGTTGAAAGTTGGTGCGGAATCTGAATCAGCTTATGTCGCAGTTGTCAATCCCGCCAACAATTTTTTGCAGCATTTTCAGCAATTTTTGGTAGCTGAAGGAATCCCTGTCAAACAAGCTGTAGTTGCATCTAGTTCTCGCAATTTCAATCAGGAATTAGCCTTTGTTGAATCGCCACCGCTGGCGGAGTTGGTGAAGGAAACCAATCGGGAAAGTAACAATCTTTATGCAGAAGTTTTATTGAGGTTGTTGGGGAAAGTCACAGGCAAGATGCCTGTCCCACAAACAGTCACAGGCAAGATGCCTGTGCCACAAGAGGATACAGGTGAAATTGGTTTAAAGGAGTTAAAAACAGCTTTAACTCAATTAGGGGTAAATCCAAACAGCTACATATTGGCCGACGGTTCGGGACTTTCGCGCCACAATTTAATTAGTCCAGAAGCCTTGGTGCAAACTTTGAAATTGATGGCGAATTCACCTGCTGGATCTATTTATCGCGCGTCACTGCCCGTGGCTGGCGAAAGCGGTACTTTAAAAAATCGCATTAACAATACACCAAACCGCGTAATTTTGCAAGCAAAAACTGGAACTTTGAGCGGAGTTTCGGCGCTGTCGGGATATATCGAAGTTGCGAATTACGAGCCGCTGGTATTTAGCATTATCGTCAATCAATCTGAACTGTCTGCTGCAAAAGTGCGATCGGCAACTGACGAAATTGTGCTATTATTGAATCGCCTCCGCCGCTGTTAAAACAACTGATTTCAATCACTAAATTTGAGATAAGTAGTTACACCTAAAAAAACGGACACTGCAAAACCCTACAAGTTTTAAGTTTAATTAGATTACAGCGACAGAGAGCCAAAAACAGCTATAATATAAGCAGAAACATTAAAACCATTGGGTCGTTTCAGCCGACTAAGTAGATAATGGCAAAAAAACAATAGTATCTGGTAGGGGCGGGTTTAGCTAAGAATCTATGAGAAAAGCGAGAATATAAAGGCAAAACCCGCCCTCTTTCCCATCTCTAAGAATCTGTGATACAAGCCAGAATATAAAGGCAAAACCCGCCCTCTCCCATCTCCTAATGTTTATTTGTACTCATCTGCTACAAGTCGGTGGATTCTGTACTTCCCGAAAATAAGTCTAACTTTCCCACTATGAAATCTTTAGATTCCCAACAGCAACAACACATCTTTGTCGAAACCAACAACATCCGCCTGCACTGCGTTGCTCAAGGGGAAGGCGAGCTGGTTATCCTCCTGCACGGGTTTCCCGAGTTTTGGTACTCTTGGCGCCATCAAATCCCTGCTTTAGCGCGTCATTTCAAGGTTGTGGTGCCGGATTTGCGGGGCTACAACGATTCGGATAAGCCGGAAAGCGGTTATGATTTGGATACGCTGAGTGCGGATATTCGGGGTTTGATCGATCGACTCGGCTATACAAAGGCTCACATTGTCGGTCACGATTGGGGAGGCGCAATTGCATGGCATTTAGCTCAAAAATTTCCCGAAAAACTCAACCGCTTGGCAATTTTAAACGCTCCGCACCCGCAGCGATTTGTGCAGGAAATGGCGAGTAATTTAGATCAACTTCGGCGCAGTTGGTACGTTTTGGCTTTTCAGGTTCCCGGTATTCCTGAATGGTTAATTCGGCAAAACTTGAAAGATTTTGTCCACAATGTTTTTCAAGGACAAGCGGTTCGCAAAGGAGCTTTTAGTGCGGAAGAAACTAAGATTTATCAGGATGCTTTAGAAAAACCGGGAGTATTAAGCGCCGCGATCAATTATTACCGACAAATGTTTCATCCGCAGAGAATGTGGAATTTGGGGCAAAAATGGGAAATGGTGAATGTTCCTACCTTGGTGCTTTGGGGAGAAGAAGATGCGTTTTTGAGCCATAAACTTGTAGAAGGTTTAGATAGGTTAATTACGGCTCCATTTCAGTTAAAATTAGTTCCGAATTGCGGTCACTGGATTCAGCAGGAAGCACCACAAACGGTGAATCGAGAATTGCTGAGTTTTCTGAGAAATTCTTCTCCTTCTTTGGCTGTGACTTAGAAGCTTTGAAAACTTGGAAATGAGAACGGACTTACGCACACACTCTATTAGTAAGGTGCGCAATGCGCACCCTACTTTTTTAGATAAACAAGCAACAAGGAAGAAAAAGAAGTTAGATCGATTCCGGTTGCAGGGCGAATTAATATTATCCGAAATCCGGACACGGCAGTGCCGTTTCCCTACAATTAATTTGGCGTAGGGAAACGGCACTGCCGTGTCCTCGCTTGTCATTCCGGCGCAGCCGGAATTGATATTATGCCCAAGAGCATTGGGCCCAAAATCTTTAATCCCAGAGCAAATTTTCTCTGATCAAGAGTGCAATCATGGCTGTTCTGGAACAAACACCGAGTTTGATAAAAATCCGCCTTACGTAAGTAGCAACCGTCCAGTGACTGATGTTTAAATTTTTGGCGATACATTTGTTTGGTAGGCCTTGGGCGACTAATTGCGCGATCGCCTTTTCCCGTGGACTCAGACTGACAACCGGTTTGTAAATTGTGCTTTGCATAGTTTTGGAGTGCTGTTACCAGTTAAAATTTAGTCATTTAATAGTAGAATGCCCAGCTTTTTTCTGACTTCAGATAAAGGAGTCTCCCAATCGGATTCAGGATTCCAGTCAATTAGTCGATCGGCTAATTTTCCATATTTTAAGCCTTTGATAATTTGTCCGATCGCACATTTGCCACTGATCAGTCCAACTAATACTAAAATTGCACAGGAAGGGCGAAATACTTGAGCGCGAGTAAACGCTTGAAGTACAAATTCATCTTCAGTTGAAGGTGACAGAGCCGTCAGAACGTGCCAAACGTCGTGGTTTCGCTGAATCCAGTCTCCCGATGCGATCGGTTCAAAGCCTTGTTCGTCTAGAAATCGCGCCACTTCGCACCCTAACGTTCCTGCTGGCAGTTGCCGCAATTTTTCTAAATCGATTTCAAAGTGTCGATCGCTCTCAATTTGAGGATTAATTATTTGAGCCATCCTTAATATAACTCCTAATTGACCGTCAGCCATAATCTATTTCCCTAGAACAAGAAACTAAGTTTATCGTCAGTTAAATTCGTATTTCAAAAGTTCATTTTTGCAATGAATCAATACGACTTTTCTATAGGTTCAGCTTAGAAATCCTACCTTCTGTCACAGTAATTAAGTTTCCGGAGCTTTTATATTTCTTTACAAACACTCTCAGATGTGAAATCGGCCAGTTGTCAAAATCGGCAGAGTGTTAGTTACCGCAACTTAACCGACTGGGAAACACCCGTAAAATCCACAGTATTTAGCGGGAATCTGAACTCCTTTACTTACGTATATAAATTTATTTTCCTGCTAATTATTTGAAGCTGCAATGAGTTAGAAGTTGAAGCGTGTACACCAGCGATCCCGGGGAAGGTAAGTAAAGCGAGTTGAAGAGAGCTGAAGTAGGGTGAAGTTTAGCAGATTTGATATCAAATCCGGTAAGCTGTCGCACCTTTAAATTGTATATTTAGGACGGGCGGGACGCCCATCCCACTCATTGTTTGATTTTTTTTGATATGCAATTTAAATGCAGGACAGCTTAGCATCGGAATTATTAGTAGCCCAAATTAGGAGACGGCTACAATTAATCGGGCGTAGGGACACGGCAATGCCGTCTCCTCTATATCATTTCTACGCAAATTTTATTTTTTTAAACTACCAATAGTGTAAGGTGCGCCGTGCGCACCCTACAAATAGAGGAGGAGACGGCAATGCCGTTTCCCTACCCAATTAATTGTAGGGACACGGCATTGCCGTCTCCTGACGGCGGGTAATATTAATTCTGATGCTCTTAAAAACCGGATTTGGTTGTTAGTGACCTACCAAAATAGAGGAGGACACGGCAATGCCGTTTCCCTACCCAATTAATTGTAGGGACATGGCATTGCCGTGTCCTGACGGCGGGTAATATTAATTCCGATGCTCTTAAAAACCGGATTTGGTCTTTAATGACCTGCCAGCACAGCTTCCTTTACTAACTCTTCGCTTTCAGAAGTCTTCGGTTCTTTCAGGATCAAAACGCAAAGCAAGCAGACGATCGCAGCCGCACCTCCAAGTACCTGAAAAAAGGTGTGATTCCCGGCAATTTCTTGGGGCAGAAAGCTATAAAATGTGGCATAAGTTACAGCGCCGACACTGCCGTAAGCACCGACATTTCCCGCAATTTGACCAGTTACTTCTCGTTTAATTAAAGAGACGATGCCAAAGGTTGCACCTGCGGCACCGAAGACGAAGAAGGCACAGAACATGATCGTGACAACCACAACGGGTAATGGCCAATTAGCCGTAATTTGGCTCAGGGTTAAATAGCCTAATGCTACTCCGGCGATCAGAAATGTTAGCGTCCATTTGCGACTGCCGATTTTGTCGGAAATTAAGCCTCCGGTGGGACGACTGATCAAGTTCATCAGGGGAAACATGGCTGCTATTGGGCCGGCGATCGCCTGATTTAAGTTGAAGGTGTTCTCGAAAAATTCTGGTAGCATTGACACCACAGCGATTTCAGAACCAAAGGTGACGGCATAGGCTAGTTGTAATACGAATACTTGACTGATTTGATAGCGTTTTTCAGTTGGGTAATCTTTTTGGCCAGTCACCACTTCTCGGTTAACTTCCCAGGTTTTGTAAGCCTGAATTAAATAGAGTGCTATCAAACCTGCCCAAATGCCGTACATGATATTTGTTGTCAGAAAATCTGCTTTCTGCAAGCGCCACACAATTAAGGCTAAGGCGCCAAATAAAGGAATGTTGGCGAGCAATAATGCCCAAAAACTTTGAGCGCTGGTGACTTCCATTGCGCCGTTACGGGCTGGGCGCTGATAGACTTTGCCGGGGGGTGTATCTTGAACATTGAAGTAAAAAATGACTCCGAAAATTGCTGCGGCTATGCCGGTAAGGGCGATCGTCAATCGCCAATTGGTTTCGCCGACTGAGAGAAAAGCGGTTGCTGCGGCGATCGACGGTAACACTGCTTCGGCGGCAAAGGAACCAAAGTTGCCCCAGCCGGCATAGATACCTTGAGCGAATCCGATCTCTTCTGGGGGAAACCATTCGGTGACTAAGCGGATGCCAACCACGAATCCAGAACCGACTATGCCCATTGCCAAACGGCTCAAAACCAACTGGTTGAAGTCTTGGGCGCAGGCGAATGCCAGGGTGGGAAATGCTGCGTAGACTAGGATTGAAGAGAAGGTGATGCGGGGCCCGAAGCGATCGAGCAACATACCAATAATGATGCTGGCAGGAATGGTGAGGGCTAGGTTGCACAGACTGATGATTCTCGCTTGCCCGATCGACAAACCCAAATCTTGCTGCACCGTTGTGCTGAAGGGCGCGTAGTTAAACCACACGATGAATGTTAAGAAAAAAGCAAACCAACTCAGGTTCAGAATCCGAAAAGGCCCTCTGAATGATAAAAGCCCTTGAAGCATATTAAGTTATCCTAAGAAATAATACAGATTATTAATTCTTAATTAATGTTGCGACAAAAAATTGTATCCTTCGCTACTTTTTATTCAGAAAACTAAAACTAGCGCATCAATTCCGTGCAGATATCGTATTTGATCATGATTATTGTAGGGAAACGGCACTGCCGTATCAGTCAAGGTTTAACAAGCAAGATTGGACACTCAAGATGCCGTTTCCCTACCGCGATCGATTGTAGGGAAACGGCATCTTGAGTGTCCTCGCCAAGGAGGATGTCAATCAGAATAGTGGTATCGACAAGAGATAATCGTTAGATACTCATCATCCACAGCATAAACTAATCGATTCGTATCATCAATTCGCCGCGACCAAAAACCAGCCAGATTCTCCCTCAGTGGTTCTGGCTTTCCGATCCCCTCAAAGGGCAATCGGATTGTTGCCTCAATTAGCTTGTTAATTCGTTTTAATGTTTTCTTGTCTTGCCCTTGCCAATATAAATAATCGCCCCAAGCCTCATCCGTCCATGCTAACTTTCTAGTCATCCAACAAATTTCGCTCTACCACTTTCCCCTGCTTAAACTGAGCAATAGAACGCTCCAAATGGGTAGCATTGGCGGGAGATTTGAGTAAATGAACTGTTTCCAGCAAACTATTAAAAAACTCTAGGGACATCACCACGGCATCGTCTGCATCCCGTCTAGTGATGATGGTATAGTCCGTATCTTCGACTACTCTGTCTAAAACAGCCTTGAGGTTAGTTCTCGCTTCGCTAAAAGAAACAATATTCATGTACTTGACATTTGTACTACTTACTGTACAAGTATACCAATCCGCAATATATTCGGCAATCCCGATCTCATATCAGGTTCGGTCAATTTACTGGTTTACTGGCTGTGCCTCTCATTCATGTAAGCGACAAGCGAGCCGAGGGAAAATTCAATTCGAGGCTCGCTTGTCGCTGTTGAGCGTTACTTTCGCGGTACGGCGAAAGTAACGAGTAAAACGAGTAAACAACCAGTAAATGAGTAATAATTGAGGACTAAAAAACTTAGATTTCTTCTCCCAAATCTTCCATATCTTCTACAGCATCAACATCATCATCAACATCATCATCAACATCATCATCTAAATCAGGATCAACAGGAGCGACAGAATTAGCAGAAACCACAGCACCAGTCTCCAGTTTCTTTTTAACTAGCTGCTCAATTTCATTTTTGAAATCGACATTTTTCTCCATGTGTTGGATCACTTTGTCTCGTCCTTGAGCTATGTTTTCGCCGTTGTAGCTATACCAAGAACCTTTTTTCAGAATTACTCCCATTTCGTCGGCTAAGTCAGTCAGACAGCCTAATGTAGAAATGCCTTTGCCGAATACAATGTCAAATTCGGCAATGCGGAAAGGCGGAGCAACTTTATTTTTAGCAACTTTAACTTTCGTGCGGTTGCCGTATTCTTC
>CASBQF010000073.1 GCA_949127775.1 Oscillatoriales cyanobacterium PMM_0080 | reverse complement strand
AGTACATTGCGCCGCAAAAGGGTGACATTGTGGATAAAGAAGGCCAAGTGCTCGGACAGCACGACGGCGTGCACCACTACACCATCGGCCAGCGCAAGGGCCTGGGGATTGCTGCACCCGAACCGCTGTATGTGATTGAACTTGATGCTGGTGCTAATCGGGTAATTGTGGGCGATCGACAGTTGGCGGTAGAATCTGATTGTACGGTCGATCGGGTAAATTGGGTTTCTGTGGCGGAACCAACGGCTCCGATTCGGGCTCAGGTGCAGATTCGTTATCGATCGCAACCCGTCCCCGCTACAATTATTCCTGTAGAATCCTCCCCAGCAGACGAAAAAGCCAGTGGTACAAGAGTCAAGGTGATTTTTGACGAACCGCAGTTGAGCATTACTCCCGGACAAGCCGCTGTTTGGTATGACGGAGATGTACTTTTGGGCGGTGGGATTATTGAAAGAAAAAAACTCCCAAATTAAGACGGCGGTTGAAACCGCTTCTACACAAACAAAACCCGCCTCCGCGGGTTGAAGAAGAGTCGGCAATTAAAATTACGTTATTTTCTTCAGTCCGCGGAGGCGGACATCGTTTTTGTAGGCGCGGTTTCAACCGCCCGCCTCGTTTTTGTAGGCGCGGTTTCAACCGCCCGCCCGGTTTTTGTAGGCGCGGTTTCAACCGCCCGACTCATCTTTTCTTTTCCAAGCGCAACACATTTCCCCTAGCATTGGTGCGGTAAATCCAAGTTTGGCGACCATCAGAAACCACAACCCGCCAACCTTCGACAATCATTTGGCCGCAAATTTCATCAGCTTTTACGATTCCCAAACAAGTATTCGGCCAACTTTGCCGGCTCGATTCAGTTACTTTCAACTTGTCAGCAGCAATCCCAGTTTGGCGCGACAAGTCTTGGCGAACCGCTGCTGCTAAGGTTGCGGGCAATTGGTTCGAGGGATTTTGGCGCGTACTCTCCGCCAAATTGCCCGGAGAGGAAATTAAACTATTTAGTGCCAATCCAGAATAGCTAATTTTGGGGGACACAGCCGCTGGCTGCTCTTGGCTTTCCAACTGGGCCAGGGACTGTCTGAGAGCACCCGCGTTAGCCGCAGTAGTGTTTATTAGCGCCGGATACACTTCCCAGGCGAGAATTCCTGTCAACACCAAAGCCAAAATTAAAGGATTTGGCTGCTTTTTACTTCGTTTTTGACTGTTTTGAGAGTTATTTTCGGAGATTGGTTTGATCATACGCTCTCTTCCTCACTTTACACTTTTGTGCGATCGCTCCTGAGCAGTCAACTCCAGATACTTATTTAGACACTGTTGCTGGTACTTTTGGTTCCTTGGTGCAGAACCGATTTGACCGCTCGTGCAGCGCCAGTATCTCATACTCGCTGCCCACACTTTTGTTTCAGGAAACTTTTATTTACAGTTATTACTTAATTTTTACTCTGAACCTAGCGGTATCGAGAAAAATTTAGCTTTAAGTAATTATTCTTAAAAGAATCGGATTCTGGCTGAGAATCTCAGTACAAATGACTATTCATCTTTCCAAAACAGAAGAAGCTGTTTTAGACTGTGGGAGGCGAGCTAAGCCTTTGATATCCAAGAGATATCGCACAATCTGTTGCAACAGGACGGGAATCTATTATAAAAATTAAGCAAGCTATCGCTGATTAATTGTAGCATTCTCTTTTTGAAGAGCGATCGTCGAAACTATTTTAGTAGCGATCGCTACTTTTTTAGTACAATCTTGTTGAAATGTATTGATTATGAACAGAAAATCCCTGGGAATCCATTTAATGAATCGACTGAGCTATCCTCAAAAATTCACATTGATCGGTTTTCTATTTGCGATGCCGTTAACCTTGGTCATATACCTGCTAATTTCCGAAATTAACACCAGGGTTGATTTTGCCCAAAAAGAAATCTACGGTAATCAATATCTGCGCCCGCTGCGACAGTTGAGGGAATACATACCGAAGCTTCAACTGTTAAATTATCAGGTTTTAAATCGCAATTCAACCAATCTCGATGCCACCAAAAATTTAGAAGCTAAGATAGAGGAAAACTTTCAAGCTCTGGAAAATACAGACCGCCGATTAGGAAAAATTTTAATTAGCAGCGACAAATTTAATCAGATATATCAAAACTGGCAAAATTTTAAACTCCGTCGCAGCCAGTGGAGTTTAGAAACCTACGATGTTGTATATTATAAAATAACAGCATATATTAATAGATTGAGCGTTCACGTCGGTGACACTTCCAATCTAATATTAGACCCGGATTTAGATACCTATTATTTGATGGATGCCACTTTACTGAAGCTTCCAGAAATGCAAAATATCTTGTCAGAAATTAGGCTAATTTCTCAAAAAAGTAGCGCGCGTTTCGATGCCACACCACAGGAAAGAGCGCAAATGATTACTTTGGCTGGCAAATTGAGAGAACTCAATCAAGATTTAGCAATCAATATGGAGGTAGGATTTAGCAATAATCCTTACGGGAATTTGCGACCGAAACTAAGCGAGTCTTTGCAGAAATTTAACGCGGTAGTAGAACAGCTAACTGGGCAACTAGATAAACTGATTTATCCCACAGCCGTAGTGGAATATTATGCCTATTTAGATGGCAGTGATCGAGTTCTGACTTCGAGTTTTGAACTGTGGGACGAAAGTCTCACTGAATTAGACTTTCTCCTGCAAAAGCGGATTGATAGTTTTGTTGCAAAAAAGCACATAATTTATATTTTCGTATTAATAATTTTAGCGACAGTTCTTTATTTATTTGTATCTTTTTACAGGTCAGTTATGCAAACTGTATTTGTGCTTGACGAAGCCTCTAAAAAAATGGCAAGTGGCAATTTAGGTGACAAGATTATTTTGGATAACAGAGATGAACTCGGACAAGTTGTGAGTTCATTTAACAAGATTGCTGAGGCTTTAGTCGGTGCGAACCAAGAAATTACT
>CASBQF010000072.1 GCA_949127775.1 Oscillatoriales cyanobacterium PMM_0080 | reverse complement strand
GATCGAAATTCAATCACATCTTGCTTAATAGTCACATCTTTATTACCAAAAAAGTCGTGACCTAGCAGTCCGATATTTAGTGATGGGGCGATTGGTACAACTACATTTTTAATTGCCAAACCGCCAGCTTCGATTGAAGTAACATTGCCGAGGGAAAAAGTGGCTACTCCATTGGGAGTTTGTGCTTGCACTGTTCCTTGAGCAACTATCCCCAAAGCGGTAGCCATTGCTGGCGTAATTACGGTGCGGCTGGCTCCAGAATCTACCATCATCTCGAACTTTTGTTTGCCGTTAAATGTGACTTCTATAACTGGGATATTAGATTCTCGGCGTTTAATTTTGACTAAAAATACTCCCGACTTAGTATCAGACTTAGTATCAGACTTAGTATCAGACTTAGCATCAGACTTAGTATCAGGCGTCAATTCTTGGGGGACAAAACCGCAGACAGAACGGCTCAAGCTGACTGTTTGGCCGCTGGAGTTCCGCAGAAAGCATCCCTCGCTCTCTTGAGCGATCGCTCGCGAGGAGTTGACTGCGATGTAAACTAACATTGAACTGCTCACGGAAATAACTGCTGTTAAAGCCAGTAAAGGTTTACGGAGGTTTTGAGCGATCGGCATCGGCTTTTTTGAGTTGGATAGTAAAGGTAAGGGAGATTTGCTGGCCATAGTTTGATAAAACGGTTTAGGTCGATCGTAACAAGGACAATAGCCTTTTGGTATAGATCGTCCTGGGCTCCGGGATTAGCGCATAAGTACCTTCGGCTTGCACAAATTCAAATAATATCTGTATATTACCGGCTAGCATCAAATCCCCGGCAATGATAAGAGTTAAAGCACACGAAAGTAATTCAAGGATCTCATGTCACTTTCAACTGCACAACCCGCTCTCCTAGTCCTGGCTGACGGTACTGCTTACCGCGGCTGGTCTTTTGGCGCTGACGCCACCGTCGTCGGCGAGGTAGTTTTCAATACGGGAATGACAGGCTACCAAGAAGTCTTGACCGATCCGAGCTATTGCGGTCAAATTGTTACTTTTACTTATCCAGAATTGGGCAATACCGGGGTAAATCTCGAAGATGAAGAATCTTCGCGGCCGCAAATTCGAGGTGCGATCGCCCGTAACGTCTGTAGTCGCCCCAGTAACTGGCGCTGTTCAAAATCCCTGCAAGACTACCTAAAACAGTACGACATCCCCGGCATTTACGGCATCGATACCCGCGCTCTGACGCGCAAAATTCGCACAGTGGGAGCGATCAACGGCGGCATTTCCACCGTGATTCTCGACCAGGCGGAGCTTTTGGAACAAGTGCAAGATGCCCCCAGCATGGACGGGTTGAATCTGGTACGGGAAGTCACCACCCGCGAGGTCTATGAGTGGTCAGAAGCCACAGATGCGGTGTGGGAGTTCAGTCCGACAGTTAAGCCTGCTAACGGCGAAATGTGGACGGTGGTAGCGCTAGATTTTGGGATTAAGCGCAATATTCTGCGGCGTTTGGCGAGTTACGGCTGTCGGGTAATTGTTGTACCCGCTGACACGTCGGCGGAGGAAATTCTCAAATACAACCCGGATGGCATTTTTCTGTCCAACGGGCCCGGAGATCCCTCGGCGGTAACGGAAGGAATCGCGACTGCAAAAGCTCTGTTGAAGTCGGACAAACCTGTATTCGGGATCTGTATGGGACACCAAATTCTGGGCATTTCCTTGGGCGCAGAAACTTTTAAACTGAAGTTCGGGCACCGGGGATTGAATCATCCAGCGGGTTTAACTGAGCAAATAGAAATTACTAGCCAAAATCACGGTTTTGCGATCGACCCTGATTCCCTAGTCCCGGAAGTCGAAATTACTCATCTCAATTTGAACGATCGCACCGTAGCCGGATTGAAGCACAAAACCTTGCCGCTATTCTCAGTCCAGTACCACCCGGAAGCCAGTCCCGGCCCGCATGATGCTGACTATTTGTTCGATCGATTCGTGCAGTCAATGCGAGAAAATCAGAAAGTAGCAGTTTAGTCAGGAGTCAGTTGGCTGTTGGCTCTTGGCAGTCAACAGCCAACAGTCAACAGCCAACAGCCAACAGTCAACAGTCAACTAAAAAACAGTAGACAAAAAACCCAAAAACTCGTATAATGAATCCTCAACTTTAAGCAATATCTAGGTAGGAGGGTGTCATTCCTGAGTCATTGACCCTGACCGTTAGCCTCAGAGGCACTCGCGAAGTCAAGAATAACTATCAGTTATTTCGCCTGACAGGCCTGCTGGACGCTTTTTCTGAGGCCACTTTTCGGAAGGTACTGAGCAAATTTATTGACGATGGCCCAAAACACCTAATTTTGGACTTGTCTCAGATAGACTTTGTGGACAGTTCGGGCTTGGGCGCACTTGTCCAACTTGTCAAGAAAGCCCAAACCTTGGAGGGGACATTGCAAATTGTCTCAAATCCCCGCGTCACTCAGACAGTTAAACTGGTTCGCTTAGAGAAATTTTTGTCTTTGCAGCCGACCGTTGATGAGGCGGTAAAAAACGTCAAGGATGCTTGACGGCAAAGTGGATTAAATTAG
>CASBQF010000071.1 GCA_949127775.1 Oscillatoriales cyanobacterium PMM_0080 | reverse complement strand
TTTCCCTACCCAAAATAACATTGTAGGGACACGGCACTGCCGTCTCCTCCATATCATTCCGGCGCAGCCGGAATTGATATCAAAGTTGCATCGTAATTATTAATGGTCGAAATCAGGAGACGGCAGTGCCGTTTCCCTACCCAAAATAACATTGTAGGGACACGGCACTGCCGTCTCCTCCATATCATTCCGGCGCAGCCAGAATTGATATCAAAGTTGGCTGTTAACTGTTAACGAATATTATTGGTTATTTAAAAAACAAAATCGATTAACAAATAACAAATAACTCATAACAAATAACTCATAACTAATTCTTCAATTCTGGTAAAAATGCGGTCAGACATTTGTACAATTCTAATCCCGGCCCAGCTTGCAGCGGATAAAGCTGATCGAAATTAATTGGGCTTCCTGGTGCTAATTTCCACTTGGTTTGCTGTGCTGTTTGTGAGGAAGTTTCGATCGCTATCGTGATGTTAATAATGTTGTTTTGCTGGGGGATTCCCCGAAAACAGTAACTTTTTCCGGTACGTTTGTCGGAGTCGCTGCCGGTGATGTATCTGTCTTGTTTGCGAAATTGGATTTCTCGAAAAGGTCGATCGATCGCCAAGGAGTCTCGGTAGCGGTAGTCTCCATCGGGCAAGGTTTGGATAGTTGGTCTAATTTGAGCTAGAACTGTTACTGCACTAAGAGTTAGCATCATTGATACGAGTTCCTCCTGTGAAATTTGTGATTTTGGTGGCTGGTGTCTGTGTCATTGTGGGCGATCCTCTTCGAGGGCTTCGCTAACGCTTCGCTAACGGCTTAAACAGGAACAGCCCGTAACAAATTAATCAGACTGGTTATGCCGTTTTACTTGATCCCTGACAATCTTAAATAATTATTTGATGGTTTCACATCTTTTGCGGATATGAGTAATAATATAAATACTGAGCAAGCCCTGAGAAATTTGGCGGGCGCATATTTATGGATTAATTGAGGATATTACTATGTTGGGCCAGACGCGAAGAACCAAAAATTTAGGGCGGGTTGAAGACAGAAACTCGGAACTCCGAGGCTCGATCGCCTCTGCGTCTGAAAGTAGTCGCAGTGTTCGATCGCGAGTTTACAAAGATGAGGCCTTGGTATCTGCCTCGCTGGCGAGACTGCCGGCTCTTTTGGCATCGCTGGAAAGCTTTCAGGAGTAAAGTTTGACAACTTCGGTTGTTAAATGTTGGGAGTTGACTTAGCTAATTATTGCCAGACGCCGGAAAAGATATTCTTGACTGAGATCGCAATTCGAGTTAAGTCTTCTTTCAGCAGCGGCGGCCAAGAAACTCCTTTGCGGATTCCTGCTTCAAATTGCAGCAAACTTTCTACCGAGAGTAAATGCAGTGCCGAGATTAATTGTCGATCGAGCATTGGAGATTCTTGCAGCCCTTCAAACAATATTTTTAAAGCTAATAAAATTGATGTCACCTGTCCGGGTATGGGCGGCTGCCCTTGTTTGAGACGCATCAGGAAGGCATCGGGATTTTTCTTGGTTTCGAGGGCGGTTCCTTGATCGAGCAGAAAACTGCGGGCTGTTTTGTAATCCATTTGATGTGCGATCGATATTCTACAATTAATTAGCTTGTATCATATCACTTTTTGTGCAGCTCAATTTGGTAATATATTTCGATGTACCAGAAAGTTTTCGTAAGGCGCGCATGACGCACCCTACATTTACCGATGAGATGCGCATTATGTGTGAAACGGAGAGGAAAATAAGACAATGGGAAAACGGCAGGGAAATAGCAGAAAATCAAAGATTTATCGCTACTTGTGGCTGATTTTTTTATGCCTAAGCTTTCTGTTAGTTCCGGTTGTCACAAAACTATCTGCCCAGACGCCATTTCCCCCGCCTGCTCCTATTGTAAATAATGCTAATTTTGGAGCAAGGATTCAAAGGACAATGGGGCTACTCGCGTCTAGCACTCCCACAGAACGCCATCAAGTACGCATCCTATTTTATGGTCAATCCATCACTCAACAAGATTGGTGGCAAGATGTAGTGAAGGATTTGAAACAACGATTTCCCAATGCAGATTTGATTGTTGAAAATCGTGCGATCGGAGGATTTGCTGCCCCGATTTTAATCCGTCCCAGCGAACACGATTTGTATCCTTTTTATCCAGACTTGTTAATTTTCCACGTCTACGGAGGCGATGCAGATTATGAAGCGATAATTGCCAATGTCCGCCGCCGCACTGCTAGCGAAATACTCTTGCATTCTGACCATATAAACTGGTTGCCGACAGGTAACAATAGCGACAATCCAGATGAAGTCAAAGGATATGAATGGCACAACACTCATTCTACCAAATGGCTGCCTGAGTTGGCCGATAAATACGGCTGCGAAATCGCGGAAATTCGCGAACCTTGGCGCAGGTATTTGCAAGACAATCGCTTGCAACCAAAACAGCTATTGAGCGATAGTATTCACCTCAACGAGTGGGGAAATTTTCTGCTAGCTGCTTTGATCAAACCGCACCTGCGATACAACCCAAATTCTCCTCAAGCAGCGCCGCAGGATTTAGTCAAAACCTATACAGTTGGTAGCGATGTTAAGTGGCAAGATGGTAAGTTGGTTCTAGAGTTTGAAGGGAATAGAGTAGATGCGATCGCCGATCGCACCTTCAGCGGCAAGGCAATTTCTGCTAGAATTGCGATCGACGGCAAAAAACCCTCAGCATTTCCTGAACTTTATAGTATCACCAGACCCAGCGCTACTATTGGTGTCGGCTGGCCAGCCATCATCCAAATATCCAGTCAAAAACCCCTAATCGTCGAAGATTGGAAAGCCGTAATAACAGAGATTAACAGCGACGCCAGCAAGTTTAGATTTGACGTTATAGGTTCTAAAACAGGTTTTGACGGCAGTGGTACAAACGATCAAATGTTTGTCTCAAATTCCGGCCGCGTCGCCATCGAACCCAAAAACTGGTGGCTGAAAAATTCCTATGACTATTCCAAACAGCTAACACCAAAAGGCTTTGAGATTACATGGCAGGTAAAACCAATGTTTGTTGATTCCTACATTCCGCCACAAATTGTAGATTCAAGCCGCGAGTATCCGACAACATTGGCTCAGAATTTAAGCAATTCTAAACACATCCTCGAAATCATCCCCGAAACTGACGGGACAGTTCCTATTCAGGAAATTAGAGTCTATCGCCCTCCTTACAAGCCTGAAGCAAAAAACCCTTGATATTTTGTGAAACCAGCCGGATCTCCAATTTCTAAGAATTGTGGAACGGGCATCTTGCCCGTTGCTAAGAATTGTGGAACGGGCATCTTGCCCGTTGCTAAGAATTGTGGAACGGGCATCTTGCCCGTTTCTAAAAATTGTGGGACGGGCATCTTGCCCGTTTCTAAAAATTGTGGGACGGGCATCTTGCCCGTTTCTAAAAATTGATTTTAATCGTCAACACGATCAATTTCTAGTAATCCCCAACTCATGAAACATCAACAGCGATAAAAAGAAATCCGCCATAAAAATAAACACCCAAGAAGTAACCACCGCCGCCGTTGCAGCTTGGCCTACTCCTTTCCCTCCGCCCTCCGTTGTTAACCCCCAACCGCAACCGACAAGGGCAATTATTAACCCAAAAATAAAACTCTTAATCGCCACAGTTACTAAATCCCAAGGCCCCAAAAAAGTTCTCACCGATTCCAAAAATACCGACGGTTCCAACTCGTACAAATAAACCGCCACAAACAGTCCACCCAAAATCCCCACCGCTACCGAAAAAATCGTTAAAATCGGCAGCATGATGCAGCAAGCTATCACCCTCGGCACTACTAAGTAATCAACAGGATTTGTTCTCAACATATACAGGGCGTCTATTTGTTCCGTCACCTGCATTTCTCCTATCTCTGCGGCAAAGGCCGAACCTACTTGTCCTCCTACCACACCAGCCGTTAAAACTGGTGCTAATTCGCGACAAAATGCCACAGCAAAAGCGCCTCCCACAGCCCCAACTGCCCCATACCGAATCAATTCTCTGGCAGATTGAACTGTAAAAATCATGCCTGCAAAAAAGGCTATTAGCAGCACGGATCGCAAAGAATCGAGCCCTACTGTGACTAAATGTTCCATGATTTTGCGGTGGTCAATTTTGCCGGTGAGTATTCGCAGCAGCACTTGACCTCCCAGGAACAGGGTCACTAAAAACCGCTGAAACCACCTGTTATTGAAGGTTTCATCTAAATGTCGATCGCGCTTTTGGTATTTTTTAACCAATTACTGACGGCTCGCAATTAATTACAAAGAGGGCGAAGCATTGCTAAATATAGATTTAGCTAATCGTACAGCAATTATTGCACAATTTGTCAACATATATTTTTAGTCTGCCAGAGGGAGCGATTGGTGGGTTAGGCGCGGTTTGAGATTTATTTATTGGTGACTTAAGTTAATCGCCACGCCCAACCCACCCTACGATATGACTGATTACTAAGCAAGCAACAAATCGATTAACTTATCCAACTCTTCATTATACTTTTCGGCTTGATCCTTGCCAATTCTAACCAGTTCCGATATTTTCTCTTCCGAGGCATCATCAATCGGCAGGGGTACTTCATGGCTCAAATCTGGGCTAATTCTCAAATATTGATTGGGTTTTTCAATCGCATCAAAAATTTGGATCATTTGATAATTTACAGTTTCAGCAACTCCTGTCATCATGATATTAATCAAAGGTTCAACCCACTCAACTTGACCCCAATTTTTCACTTCTTCGTAGGGGAATTTTTTCTGAGCTTGTCCTGTCCCCAGCGATAAAATTACCATATCTTTTGCTGTTGGGCCTCTGTCGGGGCGATCGTCGGGAATTCTTAATTTATTTCTCACTTCCGCATAGGCACAAAGTGCGGGATTGTTTGCGAATACTCCCCCGTCAATTAAAGCGTAGGATTCGTTTGTCAAAGAGTAGATTTTGGGAACTTCAAAGTAAGAGGGAGCGGCAGATGTGGCTCTGGCGATATCTCTGATAAAATAGTCTGCTGCTGGACTTTTTTTAGCATCTATTTGATTGAAAAATTGAGCTTTTCTCCTTTCGATATCGTAACTGCAAATCAAACAAGGTTTCAGTAGTTCGCTGAGTTTGGCATCTAGAAAATTTTCTAAAAGGAATTTTTCTAAGCGATCGCTCGGATATTTCTCATCTACCAAACCGTCTAGAGATTTGAGTGTTTGCCAAAAGGAACTCTGAAAAACATCACGGCCGCTTTTGATCGAAAAATTAACAGCGTCTTGGGCCGTCCACCGAGGCCTGCTGGGATTTTCGGCATCGGGATACAAATAGATGCAAGTTAAAATGCCTCCCGCACTTGTGCCGGCGATCAAATCAAAATAGTCAGCTATTCTCGCATCTGGGTTGCCGCTTTTTTGTTGCAGCTTTAACTCAATGCTAACTCCAACTTGCGCGGGAATTATTCCTCTAATTCCGCCTCCATCTATGGATAAAATTCTGGTATATTTAGCCATAATTGTTGCCTCTTCTGGATGTTTGCTTGTTTCCTACAGTCTTGGACGCAAAAAGTGGTTTGATACGGCACTGCCGTAGGGACACGGCACTGCCGTGTCCCTACCTCTGCTGCGTACAAGACAGTCCTAATCTAACATTTCAAATCTAGATTTAATTGGTTGGCTGCGATCGTGTAGCGAAAAATGTATTCTACGATTTCTACGTAGTTGTAGGCGGCGGCGGTTGAGTCGGCCCAGACTGTGATGCCGTGATCGCGGATTAACAAAGCGGGTACAGAGGGCGAAGAATTGATGAAGAATTGGCAAATTTCCTGGGCTATCTTAGGCACTTCTAAATAATTTGGGAAAAGGGGTATTGATACCTGCGGGTTTTCCTCCCACACCCCCAAACCTTTGAGCATTTCGATCGCAGGTAAAGACACTGAATCCCCTGCTACCAGCCGAGAAACTAAATTTGCCTCGATCGAGTGAACGTGATAGCAAGCTTTAGCCTCGGGAAAACAATTGTAAACGGCTAAATGAATGCTGGTTTCGGCGGAAGGGCGGCTGTCGGCAACAGGTTGCTCGACAATACCGCCGTCTAAGTTCATTCTGATAAAATCTGAAGGGGTTAACTGCCCTTTGGCGCGGCCGCTAGCAGTAATCCAAAAACTGCCGTCTGGTAAGCGGGCTGAAAGATTGCCAGCAGTTCCAACCATCCAACCGCGATCGTAAAAATGTTTGGCTGCTGCAATTAAATCCGTTCTCAAATCGCCATTCATTCTTTCCAAATCCTCAGTTTTTTATCTTTTTTTAGGTTGATTCCAATTGCGCTGGCATCTCTAAATGTAGGGTTCGCATTGCGCATCTTACCTGAAAAAGGCTATGGTTTCAATTCCATTTTTGGGACAAGTTTTCCAACACGTCAAAAAAATTATCCCACTTAGTATAAGGCTTTTGCTGTTCGTCTAGATAGTCGGCAAGCCGATCGCGCGCAAACACAGAATTCGCCTGCCCAGCCATCTTAAAGTCCGTCAGCGAATCTCCGATCGCCACCTGTTCCTCGGCCGGGTGCAGCCCCATCACCCGCACCTTAGACACCAGTTCTGTATCCCCTTCAAATTCCGCATTTACTTGCAAGCAAGGGCCTGTCGCGTCCAATTCCACAGCATACAGGGCGATCGCCCGTTCAGTCAAATCGCCCATCACTGCTTCTACCATGATCCGCAGTCCGCCAGAAACTATCACAAAATCCACCCTTTTAGCGTCCAAAAAATCGAGCAATTCCACCAATCCCGGCCGCATCAGCTTTCCCCGAGAAAATTCCACAATTTCCCCGTAACATTCCGAGGGAATAGACTCTAGTAACTGCCGCACTCCCGATCGCAAACTCAGCCTTCTAGCGTACATTTCAGGCATCAGTTGAGACGACAGTTCCGGTGCGAAATGCTTGAGCATTGCCACAAAAGTTTCTTCAACGGTTATAGTGCCATCAAAGTCGCAGAATACTATCCGTTTGTGATTGTTTGGGATTGAAGATTTTTCGCCGATCATTGTCAGTCGCACCCTTGGAGAACGAGAAAAGTTTATACAATTCATCGTACACGATGGAAAGACAGACACCGCGACAGCCAAAGATTAATAGCTACGCGCTGTTTTTTGGCGATCGCCCGTAGGATTGCATACAGATTATTCCAGAGAATCTTCTTCGTTCATAAAATCTTCGTCGTCGTCGAGGGAATCTTCGTCGTCGTCGAGGGAATCTTCTATTTCCTGCTTTTGATTTTTGGTTTTTTGAGGAGTAGATTTAGCAGGCAAACAGATTAAATTGTCATCCTCAGTATTAATCAAACCCTTCGATCGCAATTTGCCCATGAGTCGTGTCACCGTCACCCGCGTCGAGCCGATCGCACTACCAATTTGAGCGTGAGTCAATGTCCAAGGCAGTCGGTAGCCCCGAACCAGATCGGGTTCTCCCTCACCTACGTAAGGTTCGCCGAACTCTTCGATCAACAAAGTGAGAAATCCCAGCAGTCGATCGATCGTCCGGCGCTGTCCCAAAGTGCTTAGCCAGAGTAGTTTTCGCTGGTGCTGGTAGCGAAACGCATCCAAAATTTCTCTGCGGAAGTGAGGCCAGTTATCTAAATCGTGCCAGTACATCCACACTACGTGAGTTTGATCGGCGTGGGCGTAAGCTTGAAGCGAAAACGGAGATTGAGCCACCAGTTCAAAGGGTTGACCGGCGCCGACGAAGCCCAAAAAAGCTTCTTCTGTCGTTTTGTCAGTGGATTTCGACGGCTTTGCGGCGGCGCTAACTTGAGCGCTGCCTACGAGCCGCACAGAACCTTTCTGGACTAAATACAGCAGTCCGGGTCGGGCGGGAATCCGCTCGTCTTTGCTAAAAGTCCGACAGCGATAATGTTCCTGGGCCCAGTCGATAATTCGCTGCCAAGTGATAAACGGTCGATCGATAGTTTCGAGAGGTGTGGAAGTTGATTGCATAGGTGAGGCTCTGGGATATATTTGATCGGTGAGAAAAAACAGCTTCTGCCAGCAGTGCGATACAAAGTGAGACAACTAACCCCGATCGATCTTGCACGCTGCTTAACCGTGCAGACTTTTCTCAGTTTTACCGGAAAATTCAATGTAGCAAAAAATACATCAAAATGGTAGAGTTCAGTAAACAGTTTGTCTTAAATTTTAGATATTTAGCCCAAAAATCGCTGTAAAGCCGATTATTTCGATGTATTCCCGCCCCGAGAAGTCGATCGACCTTCTCTGAGATCAGCAGTTTAACGTAGAAGAACAATGCAAGTGGTAACACTCGACTATCGCTGTTACCGCCGGATCGGCCAATATGGATACACAAAACATCTCCCAGTGCCCCGAAGTTTCAGTCAAGTGTTTCTTGCTTTCAATGTTCCACAGCATTAGCAACAGCCAAGATGCCTGTTCCACAAAGACTGAATTTGATTGTGGAACAGGCATCTTGCCTGTTCTGGAGAATGGTGCAGTATTTCCATTAAATCGGGGTAAAAATCGCGCACGGGTGCTGTACGTGTCGGCGATCGCCCTCAAATGGGCTAAAACTTGGCAGCAGACACCGCAGGCGATCGCGGCACAGTTGGTCGAAACTCTCGAACCGCTGTGTTGCCCAAATTTCACCGTTAAAGTCACGGCGGCGGGAATTATCGAGTTTGAGCTCACTGATGCTGGTTTAGCCTTCTGGTTGCAGCGTTTAGCTCAAACAAAGCTGGCAATTCCAGAATCTCAGATATTATCTCCTGTTGTGTGTGCCGATCGGCTGTTTCCGATTCAGTACAGCCACGCGCGCTGCTGTTCCCTGGTACAAATGGCCCACCGCGATCGGCTAATCTCGATCGCGCAGCCCGATGTCGCTACAGCACCCGAAATTTGGTCACTGACAGCGCCAAATCCCATTCCCTGGGTTGATGAGGGCGATCGACTGCGGTTAGTACATCCAGCAGAATGCAATTTAATTTCGCAACTAATCACAGTGCTGGATAACTTAGCACCTATTTTTGGAAATTGCACCCAAGAAAAACCAGTCACTAGCCAAAATAACATTGTAGGGACACGGCACTGCCGTCTCCTCTATCATTCCAGTGCCACCGGAATTGATATCAATACCCAAAATAACATTTTAGAGACACGGCACTGCCGTCTCCTCTATCCTGATGGTGCAACCGAAATTGATATCAATTATTTAAAATTAGCCAATAATTTGAGCGCCGCATTTCAGACTTTTTACAGTCAATGTCGGATTTGGGGCGAAGTTAAAACAGAAACACCAAAACTCGCCCAAGCCAGATTAGGTTTAGTATTAGCAACTCAATCTTTGCTCAGATTTATCCTAGAAGAATTATTGAGCGTCGTCGCTCCTTTAGAACTTTGAATTATATCAATTACGGCTGCGCCGGAATCATATAGAGGACACGGCAGTGCCGTTTCCCTACCGTGATTAATTGTAGGGACACGGCACTGCCGTGTCCTGATTTCGGGAGTCCTAAAGAAAAAAGGAATGGGTGGTCAGAAACCTGTTTTTCTGCGCTCAGTTATGTCAATTCCGGTTACACTCCTTGTGACATAGAGGACACGGCAGACATAGAGGAGACGGCAGTGCCGTGTCCCTACCGTGATTAATTGTAGGGACACGGCACGTGCAGTCTCCTAATTTCAGCTAATAATTCCGATGCTACCGGATTTGATCTTACAGCCCGGAAACACGACAAAAAACCAGGTTTTTTTGGTACTTATTCGTCCAGGAAAAAGCAAGAATGAATAGAGAAGAGAGTAGTTTACTATATTTTTGGGGCTGGTTTCGGACAAGTTTTATATTTAAAATCGCACTGATAGACGTGTTCTTTTTGCCAGCTTAAAGGAATTTCCAGCAAATCGCGAGAACCCGTCACACCTTGACCCAAAAATAGCAGCAGGGCGATGCAGTTTAACACAGTGTGAATTTTCCGCCAGCCGTGCGATCGATCCTGATAAATCTCCGGCGCAATTGCTAGGGAAAAAACCATCAACAGCGCCGCCACAATCCCGTAATAAAAATGAGAAACCAGCCATTCGTCATCCCTGCGAAAAATCCCGTCTTGGAATCCCAAAACCACCAAACCGACACCACTCAAAGTCGCAAATACACCCCGCCAAACTTTCTGTCTTGCTTGATACAAAAATACCAGAGAAGCAATTGTCGCTGCAAACATTAGTGCAATGAAAACTACTTGACTCGGGGATTTGCCCCACAGATCCTTCTCCAAAATACTTTTAAAATAAATAGAGTAAGCCAGAGCAATTAACGTAATTCCAACGATCGCCCCAGTCAGCAACCGGCCCAACTTCAAATGCTCCGGGCCCACGGTAGGAGGAATTTTGCTTTTGTCGCCGCTGGCGACTTGCAGCCTGCGCTGACGAGTTTGCCACGCTGCATTCACCACAGTACCAATAATCGGAAAAACTACCGCCACTGCGATCGCCGGATGGACGAGTGCCATTATATCTGCGAGTTCCATATTTAATATCCCAAGATAATGCCTGCATCTAGTTTAAGTAGGTCATTGCAAAAAAAACAATAGTATCTGGTAGGGGCGCGTGCCGGCTCAGAATCACTCCTATACAAGCCAGTTGCGTCGCAAAGCAAAACCCGCCCTCCCCATCTAATGTTTATTTGTACCCACCTACTTAAGGCGTTGCAGGCGATAGTTGGTCTTCTTCTAGTTTGGCGATCGGCAGCGTTACCGTAAACGTACTCCCGACGCCTTCTTCACTGATCAGCGCAATTTCGCCACCGTGCAATTCCACGCACTTTTTAACAATACTCAGCCCCAGTCCAGTACCGGGAATGATACCCACATTTTTTGCCCGGTAAAACGAATCAAACAGCCGTTCTTTGTCTGCTAAAGGTATGCCAATTCCGGCATCTTGTACCGAAAAAATAGCCTCAGTTTCCGTAAGCTTTAATTCAAAAATCACTTGAGTATTTGGGGGAGAATACTTAATAGCATTAGACAGCAAATTGCTGAGAATGCGCCGGAGCAAACTTGCCTCCAAACCCGCCATCGCTGATGGACTGTGATTCACAAAAATCAGCGTCACCGGATCATTTTGAGGTTTCAACTTCAGGCTGCTCTGAAATTCCGCTACCAACTCATTGCAAAACTTTGCCAAGTCTAGCGGTAGCAAGCAAAACGCGATTTTTCCTGACTCAAATTTGCCTAGCAGCAGCACGTCGTCTAATAACCGATCGATGCCTTTGGCCGCAGCTTGAGTTCTATCAAGCAGTTCTTGTGTTTTCTCATCTGTTAATTTCGATTTGTACTCGGTAAGAACTTGTGTAGTGCCGATGATGAAGTTTAAAGGATTGCGAACGTCGTGGGCAATCATGTACAGCAAAGAGGTTTTCATATCGTTGAGTTCTTTTGCTGTTTGCAAGCTACGATCGATTTGGTCATGAGACAATTTGAGAGTTAAAGACAACTGGCGCGATCGCAGCAAAATCTCCACCCGCGCTTGCAATTCAATCTTCTCGATCGGAGCAATAATTAAATCATCAATAGTTTTCCAAATAAATCGCGTTGCCATCCCTACATCTGAGCGGGATGTAATCAACAAAAAAGGCAAGCACACCGGGTCTTCTGCCTGTTTTTGGGCGGCGATCCATTTCCAGTGGCGTTTCAGGGCAAGACCGTCAACTATACCCAGGTCAAAATATTGATTAAATGGTAAACAATTATCACTATTTTCTGTTGAGTTGGGCAGCAATACCTCATAGTAAACTGCTAGCCATTCTAATAATAGACGGCGATTTTCTTTTTGTTCGACAAGCAATAAAATTTGACTCACGCAGGTTCTCCTAGCAAGCTGTGAACAACGGACAGCAAATCTCTAACGATCAAAGGTTTTACCAACATACTCCGAGCACCGTGGGAGAGGCTTTCGTGCTGAATGGCAGCGCTTTGTTTGGGCGAAAGTATCAGAAAAGGGATTTGGTGATTTCGCAGTTGTTCGCAGCAGTCCCAAATCCGGCGGTCGAAACCAGAAATATCTACTAAAGCCATCCCGATCCTAGCAGGCTGACCGATCGCTTGTGCAACATCTTCAAAGCTATAAGCCGCGATCATCTGGTATCCTTCTTTGTTGAGAAATTGTGCTAAGAGTTCCAAGTTTCGGTGATTGCTGTCTACGGCTAAAATTATTGAGTTTTCAGTCATCTATCAGCTTCCTATAAATACGGGTTAGCTTGCTTTTGGACGAGCTATTAGAAGTCAGAAAATACACAATTTTACCTAAAAATTTAACTTTTCCAGGACTTAGGCTGCTGGTGAGGTGCGCGGTGCGCACCCTACTAATTAGATGGACAACTGCTTTCATAAGCAATTGACCAAAAACAGCATTGAGAACCCCGATTCAATCTTCATCGGCTCCCCCCTCACCCCACACCGGTGCCGCACTCAAAATGCCGCGCAGCCCCCGTATCGGTTTGCTGACTTTGATGCCGTAGCGAGTAATATCGAGTTCTCGCAGAGTTTTCTCGAAATTGCTGACTCGTTTTTTAATTACGCCGATCGCCTTGCGAATTTCTGTTCTATTATGCAGTTGGCGTTCCAGATAGCGGATAAACACAAGATTATCCGCCAAATAGCTAATCCCGATATCGGTCAGCCGAAAATCTCCGCTAATCGCTTGTACCTCATTAATCAAGATCACGGTGACTCCCATATTCTTGAGATACTTGCACAAAGCGTGCAAATTGTTCACCAAATCCTGCCCCCGCATCGAAATTTGATAGCCAGAAATACTGTCAATCATCACAATCCGCGTCTTTTCCTGCTCCACTTCTCGGCGCACCATATTCGCAAACTGATCCGGCGAATACAGCAAAGGTTCGACGGGTATCACCGAAAGATTTCCCTGGGCCATCATCGCCCCAACCGGGATATTGACAGATTCGCAGCGGCGCAGCAAAGTAGAAATTGACTCCTCAAAAATGTAAACTACCGATCGCTCCCCCCTTCCTGCTGCTTCCTTCATAAACTGAATCCCCACCGTCGTCTTACCCACGCCGCTAGGCCCCGTAATCAACGTCACAGTCCCCCGTTCCAGTCCCCCGTGCAGCAGTTCATCCATTTCTGGAACCCCAGCAGAAATCGGTTCAGCCACAAAATCCTGTTGATAGTTGTCAGGAAGCAGGCGCGGAAATACCTCCATCCCAGCCTGACTCAGGCCCAGGGAATGGCGGCCGTCCTGGAAGTTGGAGCCGCGCAGCTTGGTGACAGACAGAGTGCGCCCTTCAGGCCGCAGTTCCAAGTAAATTACGCCGTCGCTGATGAATTGCAAATCGTCGTCGGGAGCATTTAATGTACCCTCTGAGGTGAACACCACCGTCGCCCCCCCTTCCACCAAAAACCGCAGAAAAGACAGAACTTGCTTGCGAAACTGAAACTCATCCGCAGCCAAGTAGCGAAATTGAGTGATTGCATCCAAAAACACCCGTTGCGGCTTGACAGCTTGGACTCGCTCGATAATCTTTTGTGTAGTCGGTTCTCGCTCTACCTCGGAGGGAGAGAAAATGTCATAAGTCTGAACTTCGGTAAAAAATTCTGAGGAGGGGCTCAAATCGAGGAATGCCATCGCCTCCATATCAAAACCGAGACTTTCGGCATTGGCGCGCAATTGCACTTCCGGTTCCCCTAAAGTAATAAACAGGGGCGTTTCTCCCAGAGCAATACCTGCGGCCAAAAAGTGAAAGCCCAACGTAGTCTTCCCAGTACCGGGGCCGCCGCGTACCAGATAAGAGCGCTGAGGAATCAGGCCACCGTCAATCACTTCGTTGAGACCGGTAATTCCTACAGAAAGTCGGTTTTGAGACATTTGTTTGTTCATCTTTAGAATATCGGGCCCATATTAATATTTAATGGTTTTAGGCAGTATTTTGATTGTTTTTTTACCGGGCGTTTGATAACCTTCATGAAATCTTTTTCTACCGAAAATTACATTAGCACACAAGAATTAGAAAGTATTGTCGGCACTTCTGGCATCTGTCTGTGGCAAGATGCAGAGGCTGTTTGGCAAGAACGGATAGAAAAAGCAGTTGCGCCCGGTACTTCAATAGCCTGTACCGTTTATCCCAATACTCAGGAAGAACTCGCGGCAGTGATTGCTTGTGCAGGGCGAAATCGGTGGGGCGTCTTGCCGATGGGGAGCGGCAGCAAGCTCGATTGGGGCGGTTTAGTTAAATTAGACCCCGATCCCCCCCAGCCCAGGGCGGGCACGGGGGCACTGCCCCTACC
>CASBQF010000070.1 GCA_949127775.1 Oscillatoriales cyanobacterium PMM_0080 | reverse complement strand
ATCCCGCAAATTAAAGCACAAGGATTTGACAAAATTCTGATTTATCCGCTGTTGGTTGTTGATTCTGTTTTCACCAGCGGGATTGCTGTGGAACAGGTAAACAATGCTTTAGCACAAACCTTTGATGGCAAAGAACATTGGGTAACAGGACAGCGCTACATTCCTTCTTTTTACGATGAACCGGCTTATATCCAGCTAATGGCGGATTTGGTTGAAGAAGAAATCAAGAACGATTTAGCAGTAGCGCATTTGCCTTCTCAGATTGGGATTGTGTTGATGAATCACGGTTGTCCGCACAAGGCGAAGGGCTTTACTTCGGGTATTGTGGAAAGTCAAGCTTTGTACGATCGCGTGCGGGAACGTTTGATGTATCGCTATCCTTTGATTTCGGTGGGCTGGCTGAACCACGACACGCCTCTGATTGAGTGGACTCAGCCGGATGCGACGTTGGCTGCGAAGAATTTGATCGATTTGGGTGCAACTGCGATCGTGTTTATGCCGATCGGATTTGCGACAGAAAATCACGAAACTTTGTTAGATGTAGACCATATTATTGAGGGTTTGCAGAAACAGCGTCAAGGAGTTACTTACCGCAAATTGCCTTGTGTAAATGACCATCCTGAGTTCCTGAAAATGGCCGCAGAGTGGGCTAATCCTCAAATTGAAGCGTTGTTGAGTGAAAGTGCGATCGCGGTAAATCCGAATTTGGTTGTCCGCGATCACGTACATTCTCATAGCGATCATGGGCATAGTCATGGTGATCATGGACATTCTCACGGTGGTCATTCTCACGGTGATCACGGGCACAATCACTAATCTGATTTAGGAAAGCTCAGAAACCGGGTTTTTTGCGAAGATACTGCGTTGAAAGGGCAGATTTAGTGAAAAACCCGGTTTCTTTTGTTGGGGTGCGTAGGTCGAGATTGATTAATGAATTTAACCCTTTAAAAATTCTACTGTTGTAATGGCAGGGGAGTAGGTATCATCATCTAATTGCCCTTACTGGTTGCTTCGATCAAGATTACCTAAATTAAACAAAGTTTCTGTATACTCTTGCGGGAAAGCCTCACGAGTTCTGACCGTTAAAGCATTTTCATAACACTTTTTCGCCAGTTCGATATTCTGAGCTTTCTCTCCCCTGATTCTCTCTCTGTAGGCTGTTGCCAGATTATTTTGCGTCATGGCCCATTCAAAGGGAAAGGTATCGCGGGTGTAAACTTCTAAAGCATTGGTGTAAGATGCGATCGCCAGTTCGATATTCTGAGCTTTCTCTCCCCTGATTCTCTCTCTGTAGGCATTTGCCAGATTATTTTGCGTCCCTGCCCATTCAAAGGGAAAGGTATCGCGGGTGTAAACTTCTAAAGCATTGGTGTAAGATGCGATCGCCAGTTCGATATTCTCAGCTTTCTCACCCCTGATTCTGTTTCTGTAGGCATTTGCCAGATTATTTTGCGTCATCGCCCAATATTCGGGAAAGGCATCGCGCGTGAGGACGGATAATGCAGCAGTGTGAGATGCGATCGCAACTTCGATATTCTCTGCTTTCTCTCCCCTAATTCTGTTATAGTAGGCAATTCCCAGATTATTTTGCGTGCCGGCCCAATATTCGGGAAAAGCATCACAGGTGAGGACGGATAATGCAGCAGTGTAAGATGCGATCGCAACTTCGATATTCTCTGCTTTCTCTCCCCTGATTCTGTTACGGTAGGCTTCTCCCAGATTATGTTGCGTCATAGCCCAATCTTCGGGAAAGGCTTCCGGGGTGTAGACGGTTAATGCAGCAGTGTAAGATGCGATCGCCATCTCCAGATTATCAGCCCTCTCTCCCCTGATTCTGTAAGTGTAGGCATTTGCCAGATTATTTTGCGTCGCTGCCCAATCTTCGGGAAAGGTATCGCGGGTGTAGACGGAGAATGCAGCAGTGTAAAATGCGATCGCCCGTTCCAAGCTATTCGCACGATCGCCTTGAGGATATTGTTGGTAAAGATTCCCCAGTGACCCCAAAGCCGCCGCCTCTCGTAGGCGATCTTTCAAATTCCTAGCAATTTCTAAAGACTGCTGATATAGATCAAATACCCGTTCCCACAATCCTAAGTCACGGTAAATATCACCTAACTGTAACAAAGTGTCAGATTGGGCCTGGGGTAAGTTGAATTTTTCTTGTAAAGCAAGTGACTTGTCAAAGAAATGAATTGCCCGATCGATCTCCTGTGAATAATCCTGTGCTTGGCGCGTCTTTACCCGATTTGCATAAGTATTAGCAACTCGATTGTATATGGTTGCTAATGCAGGAGTTTCCATAGCTTGTTGCTCCAGATTTTCAACCTGTTCTAACAGTTCATCTAGGGGTAAACTCAGTCTTCTCTCTAACTCAATCAGCAGAGAACTTTCCCCAGTCTGGTTAACCACACCCGTTTCTGGCACTGCCGGCGACACAAATCGAAATACACCACTCCGCCAACTCCAAAAATCCGGTGCTTCCAGACTCAAGCGACTCAGAATATTTGGTGTTACCCAAAGTACAATGGGAAAAGGAAACTCCCGCAACCCCTCCCGCGTCCATTGCAAATAACCGAAAAAACGGCTTAACTCCGACCGATGATTAGAGTCAGCTTGTGACACAAACTCCCTCAAAGCCTCAGTTCCCGTTACAGTAATTGCGGCTAATGCCTGGGGCGCTTTTAACTCTGGGTTATCTTTGACAAGTTGCTCCAACCCCGATCTCAGGCTAGGTTCTTTTTGATTCAAAACCACGCGATAACAGGGGATATTCGGAGCAAGTTCTGCCTCGTAACGATTAATAATCTGGGTTGGAAAATCTCCCGGTTTACAGGAGGCAATCAACAATGACAATACACCTTGAGTTGCTTCAATTAAAGAGACAAGGCCATCGTAACTATCCTCATTGATTGATTTATCGTCCACGATCTCAGTGTTGAGCATTTACCCCTCCGATCCAATTAGTCCACGCCGCTGCAATATTTCCTGAACTACTGGATGGACTCCAAACCACAAATCGTCGTTGCGATATTCTAAGATGTAGAGCGTGTGCAATAAATCTAGGAAATCCTGATCCATCCCATCTTTTGGTAAATAATTTTCGTAGACATTCACTAGAATTTGATAGCGGTTTTCTCCAAGGGGTTCTGTTAAATTAATCCGATATTCTTTAATAGCGTTTTTCAAAATCTCAGACGTAATTATCAAATCTTGCTTGTCTGGTGTGCGACGTAACTGCTTCAAACATAACCCACAGCATTGACTAGCCAAACGAATAAATTCTCGCAATGCACCACCACTTTTGACGATCATCATCTGAGTTGCTTCCGGTTCAATCAACTGCTTGGGGATTCGCTTATAAAGAATTTCCTCAAATACTTTTACCGCTTCTGCGACAGGAGAGGCATTTGGAACTCTATCTTCTCCACGCGGAAACAACTTTGTCGCCCACATGGATTGAATCTTATTATTGGTGGCATTATGAATAATTCCTCGCAAGGACAGATCTCGTGTCGCTGCCATTGGAATTGTATAAATAATCCGAAATTGCGGCTCAAACAACGCATTAATATTATTTCGATAAACGCGATCGACAATCTCTAGGTCGAGTTTATCAAGGTCATCAATCACGACCAGAACTTCTTGTCCACACGCCGCTTGAATCGCACTAGCGATATCGTTGATGCGATCGATCAAGTCTGAAATCCGTCTCGAAAACTCAGTCGTAATTTCCTCACGAATCACAGAGTTTGCCTTCAACGTTGCTTTCAATTTGGCAAAGAATTTCACAAAAAAAGCATTTACACCAGCTTCTCCACTCGTTTCTAGCTCAATGCTAGAATCAACCGAACTTCCCTCAGTTCGAGTATGCTTACTAAACCACTGATAAAAAGCTTTTTTTGTTTTAGAACCGATTTTAATCTGGCGTTCTTCTGCTGCTTCCATCAGCTTTACTGCCATAGCAAACAAAATGTTAATATGATTCACATCTGACATTTCAATCAGGTCAGAGATTGAAAAGAAGACTACAAAGTAGCGATCCTGCGTGTTCTGGCAAAATTGACCCAGCAATGTCGATTTGCCTGACCCAAGATGCCCCGTAAAAATGATTTTGTTATTGTGTGGTGAGCAATCTTCAACCAAATGCTCTAATTCTTCTAAAATCTCAGTGCCATATTCCACATGAAATTTATTCAGTTGCTCTGCGGTGCTCAAAGGAAGTAACTGAAGATTCTGGAAGGCTGTTTGGAAGGATGCTAGGCGCTGGTTAGTCATAGGGAATATATATATGCACTCCAACTCTTAGTTTAGCACAATGCCCTGTAATCTCACCCCTCTACTGCTAATCCTGCCCTTGGAGGTAAGTCCCACTTGAGTTAATCAACAACATTTTAGCTGCATCCCTTCATACTTCTTGTAAAATGCGACTATTCAAACGCTCATATTCATCCTCTAGCAGCCACCTTTTAGCAGCTTCATAATTGTCACTAGAAAAAATAACTTTATAGTTTTGTGCGGGATTATGAATACAAAATTTCCCTGATTTTTCCTTGACTAACATTAGAATATAAGGAGGAGACATCAGAGTATCAGCCCAGATTTCCGCAAACTCCCACTCAGTAGCGATCGCAGATGAGCTAACCTCATTTTCTGGTAAACCTATTACGAGAAATCCCTCTCTATTATTGTCCCATTTCAAATTATTTTTAATCTGACAAATGCACTCATTAACATTCTGTTGATATAGACTATCTATGCGATCGCAGTGCCATTCAAATATCACAACCCATTGAGGTTGCTCAGTCAGTATCAACTTAAGAAAATCATCAAAACTTTTGCCTTCCCAATCTATCTCTGAACCATTCACCTCGGATTCTAACAAGTCTAATCCTTTCCCTTGCACCGAAAAATTCAGCCATTCCATATTTCCATAAGCTGGAGGTAAGCGCTTGATTATATGGGGCGGAATTTCTCGCTCTACTAATTTTATATATTTGCCCCAAAGGTAATATTTTTCACCTTGAGGATATTCAACATCACCCCAAATAAAAGTTTCCTGATGGCATTCTAAATAATCAAGAGTCTGTCTTGTAGAAAGCAATATTTCAAAACAGGCATCCATAATTTCTCCTTTAGTTAATCAACATCTCTGGGATACCACCAAAATTTTTGCAATCCACCTTCCCATCTTTTCTGTTCCCAATTGTAGCGGAATTCGTGGATGTGCGGGTTGAGATGATCGGATGGGCGATCGTGATCCGTCCAATCCACTCTACCCCAAGGCACATCATAGCCATTAGCTTATAAATCAACTCACCCGTGTTTGACTGCCTGCAAATTCCTTGACACAAAGAGCGATCGAACTTGATATTATGCTAAAATTAAATCAGAGTGTCAGCAACTAAAAAAAATGGCAACAATTACTCTTCAAATTTCCGACGAACTAGCACTGCGGTTAGATCCTCTCAAAGATGAGTTACCACAGATTTTGATGCTAGGATTGAGGGAAGTCGAAGCCAATCCTTCAAACGGTTTTTCTGGACTCAGGCAGATATTAGAATTTATAGCAAGTTTACCGTCGCCACAAGAAATATTAGCCCTGCGTTTGTCCGACTCTCTTCAAGCGGAAATCGATACTTTATTAGAGAAAAACCGCACAGAAGGACTCACGCCGATCGAGCAGGGTTTGTGGCAACAATACGAATTTGTCGAGCATTTAGTACGCATTGCAAAAGCGCAAGCTTTGGTGAAAATGAGCGAGGTTGCATGAGCAAAACCTATGTTTCAGCTAGTTTGCGACGCATGATATGCGATCGCGCCACAGGATGCTGTGAATATTGTTTAATCCCAGAAACACTCGCCCTCTCGTCTCATCAGGTAGATCATATCATCGCCGAAAAACACAGGGGCGAAACAGTGGAAAGTAATCTGGCTTTATCTTGCTCACTTTGTAACAAAAATAAAGGCAGCGACATTGCCTCTATCGATCCAGAAACAGGTGAAGTAGTTCGACTTTACAACCCTCGAAAAGATTCCTGGGAAAAGCATTTTCAACTTCAAACTGAAAGTGGTGCGATCGAACCTTTAACTGCGATCGGTCGAGTGACTGTATATTTATTACAGGTTAATGGTGCAGAATGCCTGACACAACGCAAGCTATTGAGCAAAACCCGATCGTTAATCAAACCCGATTAATCTATCGCGTTCAAGCTACAACATAACCTCTTTAACAAATTTTCATTCAAAACGGAGGCGCACCCTACAGTATTGCGATCGCCCCAACCAACTTATCGATCTCCGCCTCAGTTGTAAAATAGTGAACGCAAGCCCGCACGCAGTCAGGATTCAGAATAGTCCTCACCATAATCCCCTGCTTCTCCAACAAATCGACAAGCTTTTTATGCGGCATCCCATTCATCAATCGAAACGAAACTAAACCAGCTTCCGGCGCGGATTTCCGCAAACATTCCACATCGGGAAGTTCCGACAAACGCTGCCAAAGATACTTGCTCAAACGACAAATTTCTGCGTATCTTTGCTCGATCGCACCCCATTCGTGTTGAAGGGCGATCGCACTCCGCAAACCCGCATACAAAGGATAAGCCGAAGTCGCAATCTCGTAACGTTGAGATCCAGTCTTCCATCCAAGCACTTTAGCACTAGAATCCGTCACAATTCCCCGCCAACCAATAAACACTGGACGCAAATCTTCCAAAGCTTCTGCACTCACATAAAGCCCGCCCAAACCTTCCGGGCCACACCACCATTTGTGACCAGTAAAAGCATAAAAGTCAACCCCTGACTCAATCAAATCCAAAGGTAAAACCCCCACAGATTGAGCCGCATCAACTAATACTTTCACTCCAGTTTCATGACACACTTTCACAATCTCAGCCAGAGGCAAAACTTGGCCAGTATTCCACAAAATATGACTGATTACCAACAAACGAGTATTCGGCTGCAAATAATCAGCAATTACCTGCACCGCATCGCCCTCATTCAAAGTAGCCACCAACGGGCAAACCGAAACCTCAAGGTTGAAACGGCGCTGAAGTTCCATTACACTAGCTACAATGCCCGGATGTTCTGCGTCAGAGAGCAATAAATGGTCGCCCGATCGCCAATCAATGCCCCACAGAGCAATATTGCAGCCGACGGTGACATCTTCAGTCAGGGCGATCGTTTCGGGAGGGACAGCTAACTCGTTTGCGATCGCACGTCGTGTCAGCATCGCCTCCTGAGCCACCCAAGCACCGATTTCCCCCGAAAACGGCCCCCCAATCTGCACCCGCTTATAGGCTGCATAAATCGCCTCTAAGGCAGGCTCAGGCAACGGCCCTTGTCCGCCATAGTTAAAATAAGCTTTATTGGCCAAAGCTGGAAATTGTTGCCGATGTTTGTCTTTTGTCATTTTTTCTGGGGAATTATTGATAACGTTAATATGGGACTTAGGTAACACATTCTTTCACCCGTTATATCTCAGGATAAGGTGTGCAGTGCATACCCTACAGATACGAGTTATTGCGTAAGTTCTATAGTGAATAACTGATACAGTGAAAATTTTATCTTTTGACTTTTGTCTGATGCTCGATAATTAATCGGTGTATCCCTGTCAAAATCCGTGTTGTATTTTCCTTCTAATTATTCTATGCTTTGCAAATACTAAATGTTAATAACTGACAAACTACTACTTTCCTATCAGCGATGCCATCTCCGAGCATTTTTAGATACATCGGGAGATTGGAAACAACAAGATCCACCAAGCGACTTTTTGCTAAAATTGATGCGAGATAGTTCGACATACCAGCAGCAAACTTTAGAATCCGAAACTTACCAACAACCATATTATCCTAGGGGAGATTGGGCTGCTGGTGCGGCGGCTACTTTGAGTTTAATGCAGCAAGGAGTCGATCGCATTTATCGAGGAGTCCTTTCTCAAGGTGAATTGGGCAAAACCAATGGTGAAACAGCTTCTATCTCAGGAATAGACGGTCAATATTTGCCAGAAATCGGCGAAATACCCGAAACTCCAGTGCATCTTTCCTCCTCAATCCTGCACTCTTCCGAAATCACCCTTGTCAGCCGCCCGCACTTATTAATCAAACAGCCCGGAGATTCCAAGTTTGGCAATTGGAGTTACGCTACTGCCGATATTTGGTTGAGTAAAAAACCAAAACTAGACTATCAAATTATCGCAGCTTTTCACGCCAAAGTGTTAGCTTCTATGCAGGGAACAATGCCCGAAACTGCGTGGTTGATGTTGCGGACAAAAGGACTTTGGGCGGTGAATCTCTACCAGCGAATGCCTCAGATGTTCGAGATTTTGGATGAGTGCATTGAGATGTTAGAAAATCAGCATAAACCGGAGGTTTTCATTTCTCGGCAAAAGTGTACTCTTTGCGGTTGGTATACAGTTTGTCACGCAGAAGCCGAATCGATCAAACATCTTTCGCTATTGCCGGGAGTTACGGCTAAGCGATATGCTATACTAAAAGTTCTAGGATTGACTAATTTAGAATCTCTGGCTAATGCTAATTCCGATTTATTAGCGAGTTATCCTGAATTTGTGGCGGGAGTAGCTGCGGATGTGGTAAAACAAGCGCGATCGACTCTTTTGAATCAACCGTTTGTGCGAGGGGAAGCAAGTTCGGCAACGGATATTGTAACGGATTTAACGGATGTCACGGATAGAGGTTCGGCAACGGATTCTGTAACCGATTTAACGGATGTCACGGATAGAGGTTCGGCAGCGGATTTTGTAACGGATTTAACGGATGTTAAAGATAGAGGTTCGGCAGCGGATTTTGTAACGGATTTAACGGATGTCACGGATAGAGGTTCGGCGGCGACAGCGGTTAGTCAATTTATCAGAATACCAGAAGTTGCAGGAAATAGTTTAGTCATAGCTAAAATTGAGTCTGTAAAGACTACAGAAAATATACCTGCAAAACTTTCTATACCTGCGCCAATTCTCCGCAAAAAACCTATTCCGTATTCGCAATCGGTGTTTTTGCCGATCGCACCTATTGAACTATACTTCGATATTGAAGCGGAACCAGAATTGAATCTAGATTATCTCCACGGAGTCTTAGTCATTGACAGATACAATAATACAGAAAAATACTACAAATTTTTAGCAGAAAGTGCCGCCGAAGAAGGAGTGGCTTGGGAACAATT